>DATNMT010000650.1:0-6818 GCA_035602495.1 Bradyrhizobium sp. | reverse complement strand
ACAGGTGACGTCGGCGGTATGCTCGGACAGCCGGACATGGCTCAGCACCGCGCCGCCCTTTTGCGCCAGCCCCGACATGTCCAGAATCATGCTGGCCTTGCCCTCGATATGCGCGGCCATGCCGAGCAGCGCGCCGATGGTCAGGACCCCGGTGCCGCCGACGCCGCCGACCGCGACGTTATAGGGCCGCTCCAGCGAGGGCCGCGAGGCCGGCTCCGGCAGATCGCCGATATTGCCAAGGTCGGCAGGTGCCCGGCTGCGCAGCTTGCCGCCGTCGATGGTGACGAAGGACGGGCAGAATCCCTTGACGCAGGAATAGTCCTTGTTGCAGGTCGACTGGTTGATGGTGCGCTTGCGCCCCAGCTCCGTTTCCAGCGGCTCGACCGAAATGCAGTTCGACTGCACCGAGCAATCGCCGCAGCCTTCGCAGACTGCCGAATTGATCAGCACACGGCGCGGCGGATCCTCCAGCGTGCCGCGCTTGCGGCGGCGGCGTTTTTCGGCGGCGCAGGTCTGCACGAAGACAATCGCGGAAGCGCCCTTGACCTGCCGCAGCGTCTTTTGCACCGCGTCGAGCTCGTCGCGATGCGCGGTCTTGGTGCCCGGCGCGATGTCGGAAGCCGGATAGGCGCCGGGGTTTTCCGACACCAGATAGATTTCGCGGATGCCTTCGGAGTGCAGCTGGAAGGTGATCTGCTGCGGCGACAGCTCGCCGTCGACATGCTGGCCGCCGGTCATCGCGGTCGCGTCGTTGTAGAGGATCTTGTAGGTGATGTTGGCCTTGGAGGCCACGGCCTGCCGAATCGCGAGGCTGCCGGAATGGAAATAGGTGCCGTCGCCGAGATTGGCGAACACGTGCTCCTCGCTGGTGAAGGGCGCGACACCGACCCACGGCACGCCCTCGCCGCCCATATGGGTGAAGGTCTCGGTGTTGCGGTCCATCCAGAGCGCCATGAAGTGGCAGCCGATGCCGGCAAAGGCGCGGCTGCCCTCCGGCACTTTGGTCGAGGTGTTGTGCGGACAGCCCGAGCAGAAATACGGCGTGCGGGTGATCGGCGCCACCGCCTGCATCTGGGTCGCCATGCGGCCGTTGAACCAGTCGGCCTTGGCGCGCAGCATGGCGGCGATTTCGGGATTGAGATTGAGCCGCAGCAGCCGCTCGGTGAGCGAGCTGGCCAATGAGGCGACGCTGAGTTCCTCGGCGAACGGCAGGAAGCGCTTGTCGTGCTCGTCCATCTTGCCGACGATGCGCGGGCGGACGTCGTCGCGCCAGTTGAACAATTCCTGCTTGACCTGGTTTTCGACGATCTCGCGGCGCTCCTCGATGATGAAGATTTCCTCGAGGCCGACAGCGAATTCGCGCACGCCTTCCGGCTCCAGCGGCCAGGGCATGCCGATCTTGTAGAGCCGCAAGCCGATCTTGGCGGCGACCTCGGGCGTGACACCGAGCTCGCGCAGCGCCTGGCGGATGTCCTCGTAGCTCTTGCCGGAGGCCATGATGCCGAAGCGCGCATTCGGCGAATCCATGGTGATGCGGTTGACCTTGTTGGCGCGGGCGAAGGCGATCGCGGCGAATCCCTTGTAGTCCTGCAGGCGGCGGTCCTGGTCGTAGCGGTCGTCGGGCCAGCGCAGGTTGAGCCCGCCGGGCGGCATCTCGAAATCGGTCGGGATGATAAACGGCTTCATCTCGTCGGAGAGGTCGATTTCGGCCGTGGTCTCCACGGTCTCGGTGATCACCTTCATGCCGA
This sequence comes from Bradyrhizobium sp., assembly GCA_035602495.1. GTDB lineage: Bacteria > Pseudomonadota > Alphaproteobacteria > Rhizobiales > Xanthobacteraceae > Bradyrhizobium. The sequence goes on along the minus strand of DATNMT010000650.1, from coordinate 5,070 downwards.
CCCAGCAGCCGGAATAGCGCGACATTGCGATGCCGAGCAGGCCCATCTCGATCATTTCGTGGATGCTGGAGGGATAGAGATAAGGCATCAGCGCCGAGATGAAGGCGTGGTCCGACTGATGCGGGACGGTGGAGGATTTGGCGCCGTGGTCGTCGCCGGCGAGGCACAGCACGCCGCCGTTTTTCGCCGAGCCCGCGGCGTTGCCGTGGCGGAACACGTCGCCGCAGCGGTCGACGCCGGGGCCCTTGCCGTACCAGATGCCGACCACGCCGTCGTGGCGGGCGCCTTGCGACAGATTGAGCTGCTGCGAGCCCCAGATCGCGGTGGCCGCGAGATCCTCATTCACGCCGGGCTGGAATTTGATGTTGTACTGCTCGAGGTGTTTTCGGGCGGCGAACAGCTGCTGGTCGTAGCCGCCGAGCGGCGAGCCGCGATAGCCGCTGATGAAGCCCGCGGTGTTGAGTCCGCTGGCACGGTCGCGGCGGATCTGCGCCATCGGCAGCCGGACCAGCGCCTGAATACCGGTCAGGAAGACGTGGCCGGAGCCTTGGGTGTATTTCTGGTCGAGACTGATCGGACCCTGGTTGATTCCCATTCCACCCTCTTTCGCGCGCCAGCGGCTGGTCACCGCGGCGGGCTTTTTACCTAGCCATTCAACCCGTTAGAACAAGGCTGAGCGCCCGGCTCCAGATCCGAACCGCGGCAGTCTATGTCGATTTTTGCCACTTTCGCATCACAAATCTGGGCGGAGCAGGCCCGCGTTCTCGAATCGCAATTTCATGCCCAAAACGCCGGCCCGCTCATCGCTTTGTGTCGCCGCGCGCGCCGCCAGCGAAACGACCTGACGCACCCGCGCGCGGCTTTTCGCGCTATAGTGAGGGTCAAGGAGAGGCAAATTGGTGCAGGCAGGATTTCGCGCAAGGCCGGCGATTCTCGCGATCGTGCTTTTGTGCACTGCATTCGGCTTGACCGGGGCACGGGCCGCCGAGCCTTCGGACGAAACCATCGCCCACGGCAAGCAACTTGCGATCGCCGCCGATTGCGCCAGCTGCCACACCGCCGATCCGGCAAAACCGTTTGCCGGGGGCAAACGCATCGACACCCCCTTCGGCGCGATTTATTCGCCCAACCTGACGCCGGATCGCGAAACCGGCATCGGCAGCTTCAGCGACGAGGATTTCCGCCGCGCGCTCCGTTTCGGCGTGGCGCCCGACGGCTCGCGTTATTACCCGGCCTTCCCCTATCCGAATTTCACAAAACTCACCCGCGACGACATCCTGGCGATCCGGGCCTATCTCGCGACGCTGACGCCGTTCCGCAACACGCCACCGCCGCCGCAATTACGCTGGCCGCTGAACTACCGCGTGCTGATGCGGGTCTGGGACTATGTGTTCTTCCGGCCCGGCCTGTTCGAGCCCGACCAGCAAAAAAGCACCGAATGGAATCGCGGCGGCTATCTGGTCGAAGGCGCGGCGCATTGCGGCGCCTGCCATACGCCCAAGAACGTGTTCGGCGCCGACCGGCGCAGCCGCTCTTTTGGCGGCGGGTTGGTCGACGGCTGGTTTGCGCCCCGCCTCGACAATGCGCCGCGCAGCGGCCTGAAATCGTGGAGCGTCGACGACATCGCCGAGTATCTGGCAAGCGGCCGCAACGGCAAGAGCCACGCCGACGGACTGATGGCCGAAGTCGTGGTCCATTCGACTTCGCAGATGAGCGAGGCCGATATCCGCGCCATTGCGGTCTACCTGAAGGATCTCCCGGCCGGCACGCCGGAGCCGACCGTCACCCCGCCGCCGCAGCAAGACATGGATGCCGGAAAAGCGATTTACGCCCATGCCTGCGTCGCCTGCCACGAGGCCGACGGCTCCGGCACCCCGCGGATCTATCCGCCGCTGCCCGGCAACGCCAATCTGCAGTCCGCCAATCCCGCCAGCACGCTTCGCATCATCCTCGATGGCGCCCAGACCGTGACGACACCGCGCGCGCCGAATGCCGGTTCGATGCCGGCTTACGCCAAGCAATTGACCGATCAGGAGATCGCCGATGTCACCAACTACATCCGCAATTCCTGGGGCAATGCAGCGCCGCTGGTGACGCCGGCGCAAGTCGGGAGGGCCAGGCGGGAGAACTAATGTGCCTGTGTCCCGGACGCGGCGCGGCACGAAGTGACGCGACGCAGCGCCGGGACCCACCGCCCCACGAACGCCAGGCCCGTGGACCCCGGATCAGCAGCGCACCACGCCGCGCAGCGGCGCGCTGCGCAGCATCCGGGGAACGCAGCCCGGTTCAGCGGCCATCCTCGTTGAAGACGAATTTCGGCATTTCCCATTTGTAGCGGATTGCCAGTAGACGGAAGGTCAGGCCGAGCACGAATGTCAGCGCCGTCCAGACTTCGTGGTTCAACTTGAGGCCGAAAGCGGTGGCGTAGAACAGGCCGGTGACGACGGAAACGCTGGCGTAAAGCTCGGAGCGAAACAACAGCGGCACGTCGTTGCACAGGATGTCGCGCAATACGCCCCCGGCGCAGCCGGTGATCATCCCGGAGACGATGACAATCGGCAGCGACGCATCGATTTGCCAGGCGACGTCGCAGCCGGCCATGGTGAAGACCACAAGCCCGATCGCGTCGAGCAAGAGAAAGGCAAGGTTCAGCCGATGCACCGCGCGCGCGATCAGGATGGTCACGAATGCCGCCCCGGCCGTCAGCGCGAGAAAGGACGGGTTTTGCACCCACAACAGCGGATAGTGCCCGAGCAGGACGTCGCGGATCGTTCCGCCGCCAAGCGCGGTGATGCAGCCGAGCAGGCATACGCCGACCCAATCCATGCTGCGCCTTCCCGCAGCCAGTGCCGCGGTCATGGCTTGCGCCGCCAGCGCCACCAGCGACAGAACATGCATGACGCTATCGCTCGGCGGCAATGTCCACATCACAACCTCATGAAACCCGCTTTGGAACTTACGTCGCGGGTTCCATTCTGAACAGATTGAAAAATGCTGCACAGGCCGGGCCTGGTTCCTGGAACCTCTATCCCGCCCGGCGGGTTGTCTTGCGCAACGGAGGAACCCGACCATGGCCAATGAGCGCAATCCGAACGATCTCTATCGTCCCAACCCAGCTGACGATCCCTATCGTACCAACCGCGACGATGAACTGCGCCGCGCCGCGCGTCCCGACGATGAAGTGCTGATGGATCCCGAACTCGCCGAAGGTCCGGCCCGAGGCGGAAGGATCGCGATGTTCGCGATCGCCATCGCGGTTGTTCTCGGCGCGGTGTTCTACGGGCTGAACAATTCCTCGGTCAATCATTCCGGCCCATCGACGGCGCAGAACACCACCCAGTCCTCGCCACCTGCGGCGCCCCCCGGCATGCGTGACGTGACCCCGCGCGCCAACACCGACTCGGGTGTGACGACCGGCGCGGCTCCGGCACGGCCCGCGCCGCCACCGGCCGCCAACAATGCGCCGGCAAACAGCGCGCCGAGCAAGTAACGACGGATAAACCGAAGCAAGAAGCAGCGGGCAGCTCAGCCCGCTGCTTTTTTGTCTTTAGCTGAACATCTTGTTCAACTCGCCGCCGGGATGGCCGTTGCCGAGTTCCGTAAAAGTCCCCTTCTCCGCGATCTCGCGCGCCGCGCGCATGAAGCCGCCCCAGGCGGCGCGCGCCAGCGAGCCGCCGATGCTGATGCGGCGAACGCCGAGATCGGCGACTTCGGCAACGGAAAGGCCGGGCCAGCCCAGCAAAAGGTTGAACGGCTTCGGATGCACGGCCTTCACCACCGCTGCGATCTGCTCCTTGGTGCGGATGCCTGGCGCGTAGAGGCAGTCCGCGCCCGCTTCCGCGTAGGCCTGCAGGCGGTCGATCACCAGGTTCAGATCGGCCTGCCCGACCAGAAAGCCTTCGCAGCGGCCAACCAGCAACACACCGCTGTGGTCGGCGTCGATCGCGGCGCGCGCCGCCTTGATGCGCTCGATCGCAAGTGCGCGGTCGTAGAGCGGCTTGGCAGCATCGCCGGTGGAATCCTCGATCGACAGGCCGGCCACGCCGGTGGTGACCGCGCGCGCGACATGGGCGCCGACCGTCTCCGGCTTGTGCGCGAAGCCGCCCTCGAAATCGGCATTGACCGGCAGATCGACCGCCGCGCACAGCGCGGTGAGGTGGTCGCAGACCTCGTCGAGCGTGACACGGTTGTCGGCCTTGCCGATCGTCCAGGCAAAGCCCGCGCTGGTGGAAGCGATCGCCTTGAATCCCATATGCTGCAGCGCCTTCGCGCTGCCGACATCCCAGGGGTTGGGCAGCACGAAGCAGCCTGATTCGTGCATCTTGCGGAACGTGGCGCGCTTGTCGGCTGTGGTCGGCATGGTTTTTCCTTCTTATTTTCTGCGGGGTCCGCATGCGCAAGGATAATGATCCCGGCCGCCCGGTGCCAGAGCCGAGCTAGGCGACCATCTGGCGCAGGAAGGTCCGCTCCTCCGCGAGGATGAACTTGTTCTCCTCGGCGAAGTTGAAGTTCGCCATGCCCTCGCTATCGGTACGCAGCTGCGCGCGATAGCTTTCATAGGCTGCGAGATTTTCGAAGGAAATCAATGCGAACGCGATGTTGTTGGTGCCCTCATGCGGCATCCAGTAGCCAACGAGATCGCCGCCGCATCTCGGAATAATCGCGAGCCAGCGTCTGGCATAGTCCTCGAACAGCGCGCGCTTGAACGGGTCGAGCTGGTAGCGGATGAAAACGGTGACGGTCACGGCGGACTCCGGCGGTTCGAAACAATTTCAATCTAGCCGCTTGATCGACGCTGATGCTTCGGCTAACATCGAACTATGAAAGCAGGTCCCGACATCGCCATGGTCGCCTCGTTGGTCGGCGACCCCGCGCGCGCCAACATGCTGACCGCGCTGATGACCGGCCGCGCGCTGACCGCGAGCGAACTAGCGTACCAGGCCGGGGTCACGCCGCAGACCGCGAGTTCGCATCTGTCAAAGCTTGAGGCCGGCGGCCTGGTCGAGCAGGAAAAACAGGGCCGTCACCGCTATTACCGGCTCAGCGATCCCGATGTCGCCGCGGTGCTCG
>DATNMT010000622.1:0-4292 GCA_035602495.1 Bradyrhizobium sp. | reverse complement strand
AAGATGATGAAGACCACCAGCAACACGCCATAGACGAGATTGTCCCAGCCGACCGCCCGGGTGCCGAAACCGATGCGCAGGATTTCCGCCAAGAGGATGGTGATGATCGCGCCGACCGTCGGCCCGAGCGACACATAGAGGCCGCCGACGATGACGGCGAACACCATCTGCAGGGAAACCGCGATGCCGCTCACCGTGTCGGGGGAGATGAACATCTGGTACTGGCAATAGAGCGCGCCGGCGAGCGAGGTCATCAGCGCGGAGATCACGGTGATCTTCAGCTTTTCCCAGGTCACGTTGACACCCGCGGCGGCGGCCGCGTCCTCATCCTCGGAGATCGCCTCCAGCGCATAGCGGTCCATGCTGCCGTCGACCCAGCGCCAGATCACAAGCCCCAGCGCCCAGATCGCGAGCGCGATCAGGTACCAGGTCACCTTGTCGTCGAATTGCAGCGCCAGCAGATGGCTGCCCCTGGTTCGGTCCGGCGTGTATCCGAGCGAGCCGCCGGTATAGTCGCGCGTTGCCGTGATGACCTGCAGCACGATTCCGGACAGCGCCAGCGTGACGAGAACGAAATAGTGGCCGGTGATGCGGAAGCGGAAGCACGGATAGGCCACGATCATCGCCAGCACCGCGGCAGCCGTCATGGCGACGGGAATGCCGAGCCACGGCGACACGCCGAGATGGTTCCACAACAGCGCCGTCACATAGGCGCCGACGCCCATGAACCCGCCATGCCCGAGCGAGACCAGCCCGAAGCGGCCCATCATCGACCACGACGTGTAAGCAAACGACCAGATCAGGATCAGGATCAGGATATGCAGATGATAGGGCTCGCGATAGACGAACGGCAGCGCAATTAGCGCCGCACCGGCGAACCAGGGCAAAGGCTGTCTCGGAGTCACGAACGCCTCGCCAATAGCCCGGCGGGCCGGATGAACATCATGACGATGAAGAAGGCGAAGGCCAGCACGTAGCCCCATTCGAGATCGGAAAACAGCCCGCCAAGCGAGATGATCTCGGCGAACACGAATGCCGCCACGAAGCCGCCGACGAAATTGCCGAGCCCGCCGAGCACGCAGATCAGGAAGGTGATCGGCCCGAACGACAGGCCGACGAAGGGATGGATGTCGTATTGCAGCACCAAGAGGCAGGAGGCGAGGCCCGCGAGCGCGCCGCCCAGCGCCGAGGTGATGAGGTAAATACGCCTGGTGTCGACCCCCATCAGCGCCATGATCTGGCGATCCTGCGAGATGGCGCGGATCGCGGTGCCGAGAAATGTCCGTTTCATGAACAGATAGACCAGCAGCATGCCGATCAGCGCCGCGGCGAAGGCCAACAGGCGGGAGTAGCTGAAATTCATCTCGCCGAACTGCAGCACCGGCAGGCGGATACCCAAATTGCGAAAGTCGATGCCGAAGGCCACCGTCGCAAAACTCTGCAGCACGAACAGCACCCCGCCGGTGGCGAGCAGCTGGTTGATCGGCGGCGCCGTCAAAAGCGGCGCGATCACCAATAGATGCAGCAGCGCCCCGAGCGCTGCGACCAGGAGGATCGTGAGCGGCGCGGCGGCGTAATAAGGCAGCCCGAAATACTGGACCATATAGTACATGCCGTACATGCCGATCATCACCAGTTCGGCGTAGCAGATCCAGGTCACGTCGATGACGCCGAAGATCAGGTTCAGCCCGAGCGCCAGCAGCGCCAGCACGCCGCCGAGCAGAATGCCGTTGACGACGGCTTCGAGCAGGTAGATATCGAAAATATCCGCCATTGTTTCACACCCCCAGATAGGCCTGCCGGATCGAGTCGTCGGCCAGCATGTCGCTCGACTTGCCGGAAGCGCGGATCGACCCGGCTTCCAGCAGATAGGCCCGATCGACCACGCGCAGCACCTGCTGCACGTTCTGCTCGACGATCAGCACCGTGAGGCCGCTGGCGCGAATTCGCTTCACCAGTTCGAACACCTGCTGCACCACGACCGGCGCCAGCCCGGCCGAGGGCTCGTCGAGCAACAGCAGTTTCGGGTCCGACATCAGCGCGCGGCCGATCGCGCACATCTGCTGCTCGCCTCCTGACATGGTGCCGGCGAGTTGGTGGCGGCGCTCCTTCATGCGTGGAAACAGGTCGAACACGAATGCCAGCCGCTCGGCGTAGCGGACCCGCGCCTCCGGCATGAAGGCGCCCATCTTGAGATTGTCCTCGACCGTCAGACGGGGAAACAGCCGGCGGTTCTCCGGCACATGCGCAATCCCGAGGCTGACGATGCGATGCTCCGGCGTTTTGAGGATATCGACGCCCTCCATGGAGATCGCGCCGGCGCGCGGCCGGATCAGGCCGGAGATCACCCGCATCAACGTGGTCTTGCCGGCGCCGTTGGGGCCGATCACGCCGACTGCCTCGCCGGCCCTGACTTCGAGGCTGACGCCGAACAGCGCCTGGAAGGTGCCGTAGCCCGCTTCGACCGATTTCATCTCGAGCATGCGCAGCCTCTTTTTTTGAGCATGATTTTTTCGGAAAACCGGTTCCCGCTTTTCCGGATCATGCGCTAACGCCGCGCTTGCGCCGCGGCGGCCTGCGTCGCATCGGCGTCGGTGCCGAGATAGACTTCCACCACCCGCGGATCGCCCGACACCTCGCTCGGCAGCCCTTCCGAAATCTTTTCGCCGTGATCCAGCACCATCACCCGGTCGACCACGCGCATCAACACGCCCATGATGTGCTCGACCCAGATGATGGTGATGCCGAGCTCGTCGCGGATCTTGCGCAGCATGTCGGCGGCCTGGTCCATCTCGCTCTCATCGAGCCCGCCGAGACTTTCGTCGGCCAACAGCAGTTTCGGCCCGGTCGCCAGCGCCTTGGCGAGCTCCAGCTTCTTCAACCCGGCCGCGCCGAGCCCGTCGACGCTCATGGTGCGGTCCGCCGGCAGGCCCACCATGGCGAGCGCCCGCTCCGCGGCCTCGGCGGCCTTGGCGCGGCTATGCCGCCCCTGCCCAAAGTAGCCGGCCAGCGCCACATTCTCGAACATGGTCAGCCGGTGGAACGGCCGCGGGATCTGGAACGTCCGGCCGATGCCGCGATTGATGATCCGGTGCGGCGCCAGACCTGCGATCTCGGCCCCGGCGAACTTGATCGAACCCGCCGTCGGCGTCAGCGTGCCGGAGAGCATGTTGAAGATCGTGCTCTTGCCGGAGCCGTTCGGGCCGATCAGGCCGAGAATCTCGCCCTGGTCGACCTCGAACGATACCTTGTTGACGGCCGTGAAGCCGCCAAACCGCTTGACCAAGCCCTCAACGACCAGCACGGCGGTCCCTTCTGTCTGACAAGGACCCGGCTATTTGTAGCTGTAGGTCGTGCCCGCCGGCAGCGGCAGCACGGCGTCGCGTTGCGCCTGGCTCTTGGGCCACACCACATAGGATTTGTCGTCGATGTACTGGATGACCACCGGGAACGAACGCTCGTTCTGGCCGGCCATCGGAGTGCCCTCGCCGAAGAATTTCACGCCGAAGCCCAGCATGGTGCCGCCTTCGGGAAGGTCGACGTCCAGCGCTGCCTTGCGCAGAGCGTCCGGATCGACGCCGCCATATTTCTTGATGGCGCGCGGCAGCACTTCAGTCAGAAAGACGTAAGTGTTCGAAGCCGCCATGCCGACATGTGCCGATCGTATGGCGACGCCCGGTTTCACCTTGTCGAATTCATCGCCGACCATCTTGATGACTGGAAGCAGCTTTGGATCCAGCCCTTCGGGATTCGCCAGCCAAATCGAGATCGGATCGGTGTCGAACAGATAATTGGCGTCAGGGCCAAGCCCTTCCTTCAGCTTCTCGTAGACGCCATAGCCCGCGCCATGACCGACGATCGCCCCGAACTTCAGGCCCTGTTCGCGCGCCTGCCGGAAGAATAGCGTGATGTCGGGATTGTAGCCGGTGTGGAAAATCACATCGGGCCGGGCACGCTTCAGTTTTGTGACCAGCGCGGAGAGATCGGGAGCGGTCGCCGAATAACCTTCCTTCAACACGACGTTGAAACCGGCCTTCTTGGCGCCGGCCTCGTTGCCCCTTGCCACGTCGACGCCGTAGGCGCCGTCTTCATGGATGATAGCGACGCGCAGGTCCTTTGGCTCCTTGCCGAATTTCGAAAGGGAGTTCTGCGCGATGAAGTCCATCGTCATCAGCCCGAACTGATCGCCGCTCGCCTGCGGACGGAAGACGTATTTGTAATTCTTGTTGTCGAGCACCGCCGACGAAATGCAGGTGGTGATCCACATGAACTTCTTGAGCTGCTCGACACGG
>DATNMT010000621.1:0-7697 GCA_035602495.1 Bradyrhizobium sp. | reverse complement strand
GCCGATCGGTCCGGTTTCGGCGCGCATCGGGATCGCCTTCAACCCCATCCGCGCGAAGGTGCGCAAATAGGCGACGAACATCCGGTTGTAGGCGCGCCGGGCGGCGGCCTCATCGATGTCGAAGGAATAGGCATCCTTCATTAGGAATTCGCGGCCGCGCATGACGCCGAAACGCGGGCGCTGCTCGTCGCGGAATTTCCACTGGATGTGGTAGAGGTTCAGCGGCAGGCTTTTGTAGGACTTGACATAGGCGCGGAAAATCTCGGTGACCATTTCCTCGTTGGTCGGACCGAACAGCAACTCGCGCTTGTGCCGGTCGGTGATGCGCAGCATTTCCGGGCCGTAGGCGTCGTAGCGGCCGCTTTCGCGCCAGAGATCGGCAAGCTGCAGTGTCGGCATCAACAGTTCCAGCGCGCCGGCGCGGTTCTGCTCCTCGCGGACGATCTGCTCGATCTTCTTCAACACCTTCAGGCCCAGCGGCAGCCAGGCATAAATGCCCGCCGCCTCTTGCCTGATCATGCCCGCGCGCAGCATCAGACGATGCGAGACGATCTCGGCCTCCTTCGGGTTCTCTTTAAGGATGGGTAGAAAGAACCGCGATAATCGCATGGGCACACTCAGGGAATCGGTCGGGCACGGGAGGAAGGCAGTGAAACCGGATCGGCTGCCAAAACACAAGGGCGGGACAAGGAAAAGCCGTTAAGCGCACGGATTTCCTGCCGTTTTGCGGGCGAGTTTGGGGCAGCGAATTAAGGCGGGGGCAAGGTGGGAGGCCGCGCGGGCGAAGGAAAAGCCCCCGGGCACGCGCCATCGTCGGGCTCACATCTTCATTCCACCGGGCATCTTCTTCATATCCATTTTACCTCCGGTATTATCCGTACCGGTGGGACCTTGCGCGCCGACGCCCTGCACATCGAGCGAGAGATCGACCTTGCCGGCCTTTTCGAACTCCAGCGTCACCGGCAGCTTGTCGCCCTGCTTCAGCGGGCTCTTGAGATCGAACAGCATCAGGTGATAGCCGCCCGGCGCCAGCTTTACCGTCTTGCCGGGCTCGATCAGAAGCCCCTTGTCGAGCGGACGCATCGTCATCACGCCATTGTTCGTCGCCATCTCATGGACCTCGACCTTGCCGGCGACATCGGCGGAGCCGCCGATCAGGCGATCCGGTGTCGCGCCCTTGTTCTCGATCGTCAGGTAGCCGCCGCCGATCTTGGCGCCGCCCGGCGTGGCCCGGCTCCAGGCTTGCGTAATCACGAGATCGCCGGCTTTGACTTCCTCGGCGAGCGCAGGGGTGGCGAGAAACTGCCAGAGCATGGCGACGCCCGCGATGGTGCCGATCATCGAGATCGATGTTGGTCTTGTGGTTTGCATGTCTATCCTCTTCTTGCGGTGCAATTGCATCAACCCCCGACCAGGTGGATGGCGGGATGCAGCGTACCGAGCAACCCGACAATGGCGAAAATCGAAAATCCGAGCGCGACCTCGATGACGCTGTTGCGCGTCAATTGACGAAGCGCCTCCAGCCGCTGTTCGTCGCCCGAGGCGACGACAAGCCGTGGCGTCAACCAGAACCTGTTCGCCGCAGCCCATACCAACGTGACGGCGAAAACAACCAGCTTCAGCATCAACAGCCGCCCATATTCGGTAACAGCGAGCGCGCGAAAGGAGCCAACCAGAATCCACGCATTGACGATGCCGGTTGCCAACAGCGTCGTCACGCTGGCAACGCCCAGCGCCGAAAACCTCATTGCGGCCTCGCGCGCAAATGCGGCCCATGCAATGGCATGATAACGCCGAACGGCGGCGAGCAGAAAGATCAACGGTACAAGACCTCCGATCCAGGCGGCCGCGGCGATGAGATGCAGCGTATCGGCGCAAAGATGCAGGCTTCCCGTTTCGCCGGGCGTCGAGCCGGCGTGACCGGTCCAGGCGATGGCGGCGGTCAGGCCAAGCGCCGCCGGCAGCGCAAGCCAGTCGGAGAGCGAAAGGCGGTCATACGCCAGGCAGGCGGCCAGAATAATCGCCAATACCAAGCGGATTTCCGATACCTGTCCGAATTGCGTCTGGCTCGATACCGTGGAGACCACGCTCGATGTCATGGCTTCGCTGATCGGCAATCCGCTCATCGAGGCCGCCTCAAGCAACAGCCAGATCACGCCGGACGCCCCGGTGATCGCCAGGCCGGTCCACGCAATTCCGAGCGTTTGCGTCCGCAGCAGCTTGGCAGCGGTTGGCGCCGATCGTAGGGCGGGCTTTACCACCACCGCCCGGAAAATCAGCGTTCCCGTGGTCACCGCGGAGGCTGCGAAGTGAATCGCGCGAACCGCGACCAAGGGTCCGCTGATCCCCGCTCCGAACCAGTCCATCGAACTACTGACCGACCTGGAACGTGAAATTGCCATCGGTCGTATGGGTATCCACCGAAAGCACATGCCATGTCACGTGGTATGTTCCATTGCCCCCCGCGCGCAGCGAGACTGACATCTGGTTGCCGCTGACCCGGGGCTTGCCGGTGTCGACGCGCTCCCCGGCCGCGTTGGTGACGGTCATGCTGCTGAACGCCGGCTCCAGCTTCTGCGTGAACCACAGCGTCACCTCGCGCGGCGCCGTCCCGACCTTGTTGCCGACGCGCGGTTCGGCATGATCTAGAAAAGCATGCGCGTTTGCTTCGCCGGCGGCGAGCAACAGCAGCAGCGGGATTATTCCGAAAAAAGCTGACCGTCGCATGATCAATTCCTTGGAAAGGGGCTTGCGGGCTGGACGGCATTGCCGAACAGCGGCTTGCCGATGCCGTGCGGATCGATGTCGTCGAGGTAGAGGTGCAGCTGCGCGATCACGCCGACATTGCTGCCGCTTTGCTTGTTGATCGGGATCAACGCTTCGATGGCGACCTGGAAGGTGTTGCCGACCCAGATCACGCCGGGATTGATGGTGCCTGTGGTCGTAGTTCCCGACGTCAGCGTATTCGCAACCGGGGTCTGCAGGTTGGCCTCCACCAGCGGGATCAGGTGATTGAGGAACTCCGGCAGCCCGAGATCGACCACGGCGGACTTCAAATAGGGCATGCTGTATTGGATCGTCGCGCCCCAGTTCAGCACCCGCGGATGGAATTCGGTGTCGATGGTCTGATTGCCGGTATCCGGATCGATGCCAAAGATCGTGGTGAAATTCCGCGCCGGGATCGAGTAGCCGACCTGGCCGGTGATCGCGACCGGCCTGATCCAGGATAGCGTATCCGGGAGATCGCCGAGCCCTTTGCCGAAATAGATGTTCGGTATGTAGTGATTGAACGGCTCGGCGCCGACGTTCGTGGCCCCGGTGCCACCCCATTCGACGCTGAGCCCGACCGACATCACGAACTCATGTTCGGCGTTCCTGAACACCCGGTATTTGAAGGTAGTGTCGAGGTTCTGGAACCCGTTGGCTCCCAGCGCGGTCGGGTCCATCGGGCCGAGAAAGGTGTAGGTCGAGCCGAACGACACCGCGAAATCCTCGGTGATCCGCTTGGAAAACTCCGCGGAAACATCGCGCTGCCGCACCGGCGGGTTGTCGCCGGTATTGAAGCTGTCGACGGTTGGAAAGGACAATTCGTCATTGACCCCGGGATCGTCGATGCCAAGCGTGGCGGGAAAGAAGCGGTTGCCGACGATTTCGTGGGCGTTGCTTGCGCTTAAGGGAACGAGCGCCAATGCGAGCCCCGACAGGCCCGCGCACGCATGACGAATAGGCATCGAAATCTCCGCAAATGTTGACGTGTGAATGGATCGGCGGCCGACGGCCGCCACGTTCACGTCAACCGCGGGGGCGCGCGGGCTTGGGCGTTCGATCCGACCCGAACGGCCGGCATGAGGTCTGCGGCTTCCAGCCACGAGACCAGCTGGTACAGGCGCTGCAGACTTACAAAGATGGTCGCTGGCGGCTCGCCTCCAACGGTGGCGCTATGGGCAGCCACACAAAAAACGCAACAGCTTCCCTGATCATGCTGCGTTTTTGCGGGAGCCGTAGGTGCATCCTCGGAGGACCCCATTTCGGAGCATGTCGACGCCATGTAGAGGGGATCAGTTGCGGCAAAAGCAACCATGCGAAACGCCGCGATCGGCGCAAACAATTGCACCATGATCGAAAATATCACGATTGGAATAAATACTTCCAGCCGCCGTCGCATGATTATCCCCAAGACGCCCCAAGTGTCCTACCACTCGCATCATTGCTTGTCGAGATTACTGCCGACCTCGCGGTACAAGCGCTAGACCCGAAAAGGTTCTCCGCGTCGGGGAGACCTGAGGAATAAATTCGAGTTGGCGGAGTTGTTGTTGCTGAAACTCGCGTCCCAGCAACCAAGAGAGGAAGGAATCCTGTCATGATCTCCAAGACATTCGCCGCACTCGCGGCAGCGGCCGCTATCCTCGCAAGCTCACTGGCGTTCGGGCAAATGGCCCCAGCAAAAATTGCCGACACCGCAAAAGGCAAAGCGCTGGTGGATGGCAAGGGCATGACGCTCTATACCTTCGACAAGGACGGCGGCGGCAAATCGATGTGCAACGGCCCCTGCTCGGACAACTGGCCGCCGTTGATGGCCAGCGCCGATGCCAAGGCGATGGGTGACTGGACGGTCGTGGCGCGCGACGACGGCAAGATGATGTGGGCGTATAAAGGAAAGCCCCTTTATACCTGGAAAAAAGACAGCGCGCCTGGCGACACGACCGGCGACGGCTTCAACAATGGCGTGTGGCATATGGCTACGCCTTGATCGACTGCGCCCTCCTCGTTCGCCAAGCTCCCTCGTGACAACAAAAGCCCCGACGCGACCGCGCCGGGGCTTTTGGATGGATTGCACATTTTCACCGGAGTCGAAAACCGTAGCGTACCTGGAGAGAGCCGGAAACGTGCCTTGTAGCGCCTTTAACGCTCGCCCTTACCATCGCGGATGCGGGGAAATACTCTCCAAGTTTCGGTGAGCGCAGCGCATCGGCTAGTCGGAAAATCCTGACGACCGCGCGACGGCCAGCCTGCTCAATGCATCAACCGGCGCGGCCGTGGCTGCGCCGATCGTGAGGTTCGATCAGGAAATGGAAGGAGGCGCGCGGGCCTGGGCCTGGGAGCCGGCTCGGGCGCCGAACAGGTCCAGGGCGTGGTCCAGCCAAACTACGCGGCTGGACTCCAGATAGGGCGCGGTGACGGCCGATGTCTGCGGCGTGTCGAGCGGTGCGCCGGTGTGGGCCACGCAGCACATCGAACACGCACCGTCATGCGCGCGTGGCTGACCAGTCTGGTCGGTCGGTCCAGACGCCCCATCGTCATGGCAGATGACGGCCGCCTGCAACGGATCGGCAGCCGCGATGCTGGCGGCCCAGCAGGCCGCGCTCGGCGCCAAAATCTGCACCGTCAGGGCAAGCAGGACGATCGGAAGGAATTTCCGCAACCGCGGGCGCATCAAACCATTCACCTCTTCACGCAGCCAACCAATCATGCAGTGACTGGGGTGCCGAGGTCGGGCTCCCGGCAACCGGCCGCTGCAGGGGATGTTACACTTGGGAACCCACCCCACTACCGGATTAGCTGCATTTTCCTGCTATGTTCTGCAACAGCTCATGGCCTCATAACGAATTGGCATACCCGGCTTGCAAACCGGGTGGCGAAATCGCGATCATTTCCAAAATTGCTCGAATTTTGAACATTCGTTGCCGAAATTGATGACAAGACGAAAAAGATGGTCTAACAGTGCGCGCTCAGGCTAGCCGAAAGGCCCAAGTCTGGTGGTCCAAGTCTCGGGAGGAACCCTGGCGCGCACAAGCAGCGTCAACCCGCCATCAAGATCAAATCCAAATTTGCGGGCAAATAGGGTCGACACAATTTTTGGAGCAGGGCATCTCGCCCTGCTCTTTTTTTGACTCTTCGAGATGGCGAACAGCGAATGGCGAATAGAAGCTGCCAAGACTCGCTACTCCCTATTCGCCATTCGCTATTCGCGTCCATCAACAAGCGCGCGGAAGTCGACCACGATGGCATCGACCGATCCAATCCAGCATAGTTTTGAACTCGCCGCCGGGCGCTGCGAGGATCTGACGCCGCTGGTCTATGCCCGCCTGTTCCGCGAACACCCCGAGGCCGAAGCGATGTTCCGGCGCGAGGGCGGCGATCTCGTCAGGGGCTCGATGCTGGCGCTGACCATCGATGCCATGCTGGATTTTGCCGGCGACCGCAGCGGCCATTTTCGCATGATCGAATGCGAGGTGGTCTCGCATGACGCCTATGGCACGCCGCGCGAACTGTTCGGCACATTCTTCCGCGTCATCGCCGACACGCTGCGCGAGCTTCTGGGACCCGACTGGTCGCCCGAAATCGATGCGGCGTGGCAGAAGTTGCTCGGCGAGATCGACCGGGTCGTTGCCCGAGTCGAAGCGTAATCCGGGCTGGTTTGCCCTAATCCCGCTCCAGGAAGTTCGAGCCGATGTCGGCCTTCTTCCTGACGGGGTCGTAGTCGCAGAACACGCCGTCGGCCACCAGCGTGTAGCTGGCGATCACCGTGTATTTGTCGAGCTTGACCGAGTTCAACCCGACCACCGAGGTGTTCGCGCCGGTATTCCATTTGAACGGGGTCGAACTCTTCGCCTGCTCGCAGGCCGCCACCGCTTCGGCGAACACCTGACCTTCCACGAACGCCTTCACCGTGCGGAGCTGAACGGCCAGCTTCCAGTCGATGTAGAAAGCCGCGGCAAGGCCTGCGATCGTTAAGACCAGAAGCCCTGTAATGATTCTTTGAAACGTCATTGGCCCTCCCCCCGCAATCGATCAGAACGGAAATCCCATCAGCTTCGACAGCCGCTCGATATTCAACAGTCCGGCGTTATAGGCCAGCAGGGAGGCGGCGAAAACAACCGCCGAGATCACCGTGGTCCAGATCAGCTTGCGGCCCATCCCGGTTGTAATCGGCGCGCCGGGATCGGTACCGGGAGCGCCGACGCCGTCCTCGTGCTGGCTTCGCACGCCGAACGGCAGCGTGACGAACAGCACGATCCACCACATTACGAAGTAGATCGCAAACCCCGTCGAGATTGTGTAGACCATCTTGCGACCTCAGGCCTGCTCGATTTCGACCAGCGCGCCGGAAAAATCCTTCGGGTGCAGAAACAGCACCGGCTTGCCGTGGGCGCCGATCCTGGGCGTGCCGTCGCCAAGCACCCGCGCGCCTTCTCTTATCAGGGTATCGCGTGCGGCGATGATGTCGGGCACGTCGTAGCAGATGTGGTGGATGCCGCCGTCGGCATTGCGCTCGAGGAATTTCGCGATCGGCGAGGCGTCTCCGAGCGGCTGGATGAATTCGATCTTGGTGTTGGGCAGTGTCACGAACACGGTGATGACGCCGTGCTCGGGCAGCGGCACCGCCTTCGAGATATCGGCGCCGAACGCCGCGCCATAGATCCTTGCCGCCTTCTCCGCGTCCTTGACCGCGATCGCGACATGATTGAGCCGGCCCAGCATGGAAGCCTCCAATAGAACCTCAGACCGTCAGGATGTGTACGTAGCACAGCGGCTTCTTGCCCCAATGCTCGTTGATGGTCGCACGTACGGCGCGGCGCACCGATTCCGCGGTCGCATCCGGATCGCGCCGCCGCGCCCGCGGCAGGCCTTCGACCGTCGACACCACGACGTCGAACACGATCTCGTCGATGACCTCGCCAGCGGTATTCTTCTCG
>DATNMT010000618.1:0-10567 GCA_035602495.1 Bradyrhizobium sp. | reverse complement strand
TTCTGACGAGGGCATTTGCTGCGGACGGCGAAGTCGTGTGGTCCTGACACCTCAGCGGTTGGTGTCAAGTCGGTGGAGGCAACTCCGCCGATGACGGAGACCAAAAAGCCCGAGCTCCGGGGAGAGCGCGAAATAAGCCGTAAACCATCGCGTGCGGGAATGCCGGGTGATTCCGGTGGACCTGTGGTGACTAACTCGTGTGCTTTCTACTTTGCACGCGAGGCTGCGGGTGCACTGGGCGCCCGGCATTCCCCACGCCCTTATCTTTGGGGCGGATCGTTCTTGCAGGACTCGGGCAAACTGTGCCGCGGGAATGCGGAGTTGTGTCTCCCCGTCATTGCGAGCGAAGCGAAGCAATCCAGCTTCTCTTTTCGCGGCACCAGCTGGATTGCTTCGCTTCGCTCGCAATGACGGCCTGAAAGACTTTGCTTGGCTCTTTGAAAATTGGATCGGTGGCCGCTGGCAGGATTGGTGGAGCTCTTACGATACCCATCGCGTGATGCGGCAAGGTGATGGGTTTCGCGAAGGGCTCAACCCATCCTACAGCCCGAGGGTTGCGCGTCAGCGCTTGGCCGGCGGCTCGGTCTGCACCTTGCAGCTCGACGCGGCCAGCGCCGCCTGCGCCTGCGGCATCAGGCCGGGCTCCGGCGCCAGCGCCTTCAGCACGATCAGGCCGGTCGCGGAAGGCGCATCGATGATCAGCCGGTCGGCCGCGGTCACGTCCTCGTCTTCGGGCAGTTCGTCGTGCTGGGCTTCCGTCATCAGATCGAGTTCGATCACCTTCTTGCCGGCGGAGCGGTCGTTGATGGCGTAATAGGCGACTTCGTTGCGGGTATAGAACGACACCGAGGTATAGGCCTGGCTGACCGGCACCGTGAGTTTTATGGAGCCGCCGGATAGGTCATAGCGGCAGATCGCCAGCGCAAAGGCCGGGTCCATGAACGGCATCGGCGCGTTGTTCGGATCCGCCAAGGGGAGGGGAGTCACCGCGTTGAGTTTTGTCATGGGCGTCAGCCGCGAATAGGCGTCCTGGGTGGCGATGCGCGGCAACGCCAGCACGCTGACGAGGTGCACGATGGCGCCGAGCAGCACGCCCGCGATGATCGTGAACACCAGGCGGATCATGGGCACCCCGCCGTCGCAATGGAGGGCATCGGCGCATCGCGCTGCGTTCTTGTCGCGACGCCGACCGGCGTATCGTAAAGCCGCAGCATCAGCGCATAGCGCTCGATGCCGCCGGTGGGGAGCCAGTTGCCGGCGCGCGACCTGGACGCCACCCGGATCTCGAACGCGCCATCGGCGCCGCGGATGATTTCCTGGCTCGTAAAACCGTAGCGCTGCAGCGAATTCGCCACCAGGCGTCCCTTCTGGTCGTACAGCGTCAGCGTCCAGAACCGCGCCGCCGGCGTGACGCCGGAGACCACGACGTCGCAGCGCCCGTCGAGCAGCCGCTTGCGGTCGTCGGTGGTCGCCGAGAAGGCGACGCCGTCGCCGGTGCCGACCGGCAGTTCGCCGCTGCGGGCGATGGTGGCGCGCGAATAGGGGTCGACGTCGGCGGTGCCGGTCTTGGGCCGGGCGGTCCAGGCCCCGATCGTGAGCGTGCCGAGGTCGGTGCCGCGGGTCGCGGTCATCCATGTCGCGCCGAGGCCGACGGCGGTGGCGATGATCAGCGCCAGCAGGGTGATGAGTATCAGCCGCACGGTTAGTTCTTGCGCGGCGCCGATGGGGCCGCGTTGCCGGATGTCGTCGCCGCCGCAAAACTTTCCGGGAAGGCGGCGGAGTTCGACGACACCGGCTTTGCGGGCTTTACCGGATCGCCCGCGGTCCGCGCGGCGTCATCGAGCAGCTTTTCAACCTGCACCAGGATATCCGCGCCGCGCTTGGTGAGGATCGGCGGCGGCCCCGGCTTGATCTCGGGAGGTCTTGGTGCGCCGCTGGCGACGACGGCCGAGGCAACGGGCGTGGGCGGCCTCGCGACCGTCGGATAACCGGCGATATCCTTGATCTCGACGCCCTGGTGGGCGGCAGCCATGATGTCGTGCCAGGTCTGCGCCGGCAGCGATCCGCCGGTCATGCGGTTGGTCGGCGAATAGTCGTCATTGCCGTACCACACCGCGCAGGTGAAGTTGCCGGTATATCCGACGAACCAGGCGTCGCGATAGGCGTTGGTGGTGCCGGTTTTGCCCGCGGTCGGGATGCCGTCCAATGCCGCGCGCCGCGCGGTGCCCTCAGAGACGACGTGGCTCATCATGCCCACCATGTCGGAGGCGACCGATGCGGGAATGGCCTGCAGCGGCTTCGGCCCGTCACGGTCGTAGCGCCAGACCAGATCGCCGGCCCCGGTGCGGACTTCCAGCACCGCATGCGGCGTCACCGACTTGCCCTTGTTGGGGAAGGTCGCGTAGGCCACCGCATGCTCGATCACGGTGACTTCGTCGGCGCCGATCGGCAGCGATGGCGTATCCGGCAGCGGCGCCTTGATGCCGAAGCGGCGCGCCACTTCGACGATCTTGGCGCGGCCGGCCTTCGGTCCGCCCTTGCCGCCGATCGCGATCGACAGTTTGACCGGAACCACGTTGATCGAGCGGGTGATCGCCTGCGTCAGCGTCACCGCGCCGGAATAGGAGTGGCCGTAATTCTGCGGACACCAGTTGCCGATGCAGACCGGGCCGTCGACCACGATCGAGGTCGGCTTGAAGCCGTTCATCAGCGCGGTCGAGTAGACATAGGGCTTGAACGACGAACCGGGTTGCCGGTAGGCATCGACGGCGCGGTTGAACTGGCTGGCGCCGTAGTCGCGCCCGCCCACCATGGCACGGACGCCGCCGTCGAGATCGGATACCACGGTGGCGGCCTGGGTGGCGTGATAGTCGCGCCCGAACTGGCGCAGCTGGTTTTCGATCGCCTCTTCCGCCGCGCGCTGCACGTTCATGTCGATCGCGGTGCGGACCACGAACACCCGCTCGGTGTAGGATTTCGGAAAGGTGTCGACCAGCTTGCGCATCTCGTCGAACGCCCAGTCGAGATAATAGTTCGGAGAATTCTCGTCGCGCCGGTCGACCGCGGTAGCCGGGTTGCGCCGCGCGCCGAACACCTGGCCCTCGGTCATGAAACCGGCGTCGACCAGGTTGTCGAGCACGACGTTGGCGCGGGCGCGGGCGGCCGGCAGGTTGATGTGCGGCGCGAATTTGGTGGGCGCCTTGAACAGCCCGGCCAGCATCGCGGCTTCCGCCAGATTGACGTCGCGCACCGACTTGTTGAAGTAGAAATGCGCGGCGCCGTCGACGCCGAAGGTGCCGCCGCCCATATAGGCGCGATCGAGATAGAGTTTCAGGATCTCGTTCTTGGTGAGCCGCGTCTCCAGCCAGATCGCGAGGAAGGCCTCGTTGACCTTGCGCTCGATGGTGCGCTCGTTGCTGAGGAACAGGTTTTTTGCCAGCTGCTGGGTAATCGAGGAGCCGCCCTGCCGCACCCCGCCGGCCTGTGCGTTGGTGACCAGCGCGCGCGCCGTGCCGGCGATGTCGATGCCGAAATGATCGTAGAAGCGGCGGTCCTCGGTGGCCAGGGTCGCCTTGATCAGGTTGTCCGGAAAATCCTCGAGCGGGATCGAATCATTGTGCTTGATGCCGCGGTTGCCGATCGGATTGCCGTAGCGATCGAGGAAGGCCACCGCGAGATCGGATTTCTTCAGCCAGTCGTCATCGGCGGTTTCGCGAAACGCCGGCACCGCGAGCGCCAGCATCAGGATCAGGCCGCCGAGCCCTATGGTGGCGGCTTCCGACAACGGCTCGATGAAGACCCAGCGTTTCCAGCGGCCGACATAGAAGCGGTCCATGAAGGTCGAGTAGCGCTCATAGAGTTCGCGCGCGCCCTTGGCGGAGGAAAACAGCGTCGAATCGATGCGCGCGTCGAAATCCAGCATCCAGTGCCGGATTTTCTGCTGCCATTGCGGTGGTATGATCCTGCGCACCGGAGCCTTTGGTCAGTTCGAAGGCGCTCAAGCGCCCGGCTGGGCACCGTCGAGACGTCTTGCGGGAATGTTGCGGCAAACCCAAGGCGCTTTTGCGCCGTTGGGGACCGAGGTTCTTTTCTAACCGAGCGGGGGCCATAAACCAATGGTCGGGCTGGCGATTTCAACGGGCAGGGCTAACGTGCCCACCGGCTTTTATCGGCGGCCCCGCCACCCCACTTGCACCCCGACCGTCGCAGCCCCTAGAAGGGTTTGAAGCCCGCGTTGCCCGGACCGTCAGGAGCCATGACCACAAGCCCCAAGCCGCCCTCGGGCCAGGAGGGATTCTTCTGGAAAACCAAGACGTTGGAGGAAATGTCCAACGCCGAATGGGAAAGCCTGTGTGACGGCTGCGCGCGCTGCTGCCTGGAGAAACTCGAGGACGAGGACAGCGGCAAGATCTATTTCACCCACGTTTCCTGCAAGCTTCTGGATGCCGGTCTATGCGCCTGCAAGGATTATGCGAACCGCTCCGACAAGGTTGCGGATTGCGTGCGGCTGACGCCGGCCAACGTCCACACCCTGAACTGGCTGCCGCCGAGTTGCGGCTACAAGCTGGTCGCCGAGGGCCGCGATCTCTATTGGTGGCATCCGCTGATATCGGGCGATCCCAATACGGTGCATGAAGCCGGCGTTTCCGTGCGCGGGCGGGTGCAGGGAACCGAGAACGAAATCGCCGACGCCGACCTCGAGGATCACATCGTGCAATGGCCGGCGCACTTACCGAAGCGGGCGCGGCTGAAAAAGCGGCCACAATCCTGAAGCCGAAAGACGGGTTGGCGCGATAGCCTGAGGTTCCGATTGAAGCGGAATCCAATTCCCTATCTTTTTGTTTTCACGTGGTTTCTTCCCGCGCGAATGCGCTTCGGCCGATCACGCGATCGCGATTACCCCCGCGCGGGACGCACCCATGCGCGTAACCCGCTGCCGCAACTTGGATTTGCTGCCTACATTACCGGCGAAACAGCGATTCCCGTGTGGCCTCCGGCCGCGCACCCCCTGAATAAAACACGCGGAAAATGAACAAGTTCGAACGGCACAGCCGTCGCCCGGCCGACCAACAGATGTTGCCCGAAGCCATCGCCGATGATTTGCCGCGGCTGCCGGCCGAGGTGATCGATCTCAGCGACGCACCGCCGATCGCCCCAAAGGCGCCGCTGACCCAAAGCGAGGTCCGCACCATCCTGATGAGCCTGTTGCTGACGATGTTTCTGGCCGCCCTCGACCAGACCATCGTGGCGACTGCGCTGCCGACCATCGGCGGGCAATTCCACGACGTCTCCAGCCTGTCATGGGTGATCACCGCCTATCTTTTGGCCTCGACCGCGGTGGCGCCGGTATTCGGCACGCTTGCCGACATCTACGGCCGCCGCGGCATGATCATCACGGCGCTCGGCCTGTTCATCGCCGGGTCTATTCTGTGCGCGGTGGCGCCGAACATGACGATGCTGATCCTGGCGCGCGGGCTGCAAGGGCTCGGCGGCGGCGGCATCATGCCGATCGTCCAGACCGTGATTGCCGACGTGGTCAGCCCACGCGAGCGCGGCCAGTACCAAGCCTATTTCAGCGGCGTGTGGATGGCGGCGGGATTAGGCGGTCCGATCCTCGGCGGCGTGTTCGCCGAACACCTGCACTGGTCGATGATTTTCTGGATCAACGTACCGCTCGGGCTGGTGTCGCTGGCGATGCTGCTGCCGAGGATGGGCAAGATCCCGAGCTTTCACCGCAGGCGGAAGGTCGACTGGCTCGGCGGCGTGCTGCTGATGGCGTCCGCGGTCGTGATCATGCTGGTGCTGACCTGGGGCGGCAACCGCTATCTCTGGCTGTCGCCGACCATCCTGGCGATGATCGGCGCGTCCGTCGCGCTGACGCTCGCTTTCATCTGGCATGCGGGAAGGGCAAAAGAGCCGTTCCTGCCGCTGTCGCTGATGGGCGGCCCGATCGCGCCCTACGCGCTGGCGGGCGGCGGCTGCGCGTTCGGCGCGATGCTGGGGCTGACCGTGCATCTGCCGCTGTATTACGAAGTGGTCTATCATCTGAGCGCCAGCGAGGCCGGATTGGCACTGATCCCGCTCGCCGCGATCTCAACCGCGGGCGCTGCGATCGCCGGCCGCACTATGGCGCGCACCAAACACTATAAGCGCGTCGCCATCATCGGCACCTCGTGCGCGGCGTTATTGGGATGCGTGCTGGCGCTGACGATGCTGCCGTTGTGGGCGCTGCTGACGCTATTGTCGTTGTTCGCGGTCGGACTCGGCACGGTGTTTCCGGTCAGCGTGGTGGCGCTGCAGAACGCGGTGCCGCGGTCGCAGGTCGGCACCATCACCGGCGCGATGAATTTCTTTCGCGCGTTGATGGCCTCGTTCATGGTGGCGGCGTTCAGCGCGATCCTGCTGATGGCGCTGGGCGCGGATATTTCGCTCGCCGGCGAGCATCGCGGCGCGGTCAGCTCGATACCCACCGCCGACATGATCTCGGCCTTCCGTTACGTGTTCGGCGCCGCCGCGGCGTTGCTCGCCTGTTCGGCGCTCTGCCTGATCGTGATGGAAGAGAGGCCGCTGGCCGGCCCGCCGGCGCGGATAGAGATGGCGGAGTAGGGCGCCGCCGGGGGTTCGGCGCGCCGTCAGTCCTATGCCCTGACTATCCCCGACTCGCGATTTGATCTAACAGCGGCGCCAGCAAGTTCTCATCGAATCGACAAGGAGCCGGCCATGAGCAAACCCACCATCGAGCAAACCCGGATGGGCAGCGAAGGCATCGCCTTCTGCATCGCGCGGACCCTGATCGAGCGCGATCCCTCGCTGAAGGCGCCGATGCGCGCCAATCTGCGCAAGATGTGGGAACTCCTGGAGGAGCGCGAGGACCACGGCGCCGCCGACATGGTCGACACCATGATCAAGGCGCTCAACGATCCCGCGTTTTTCAAGCCGTAGCGGCTCAAGTGCTGACCTGTTCCAGCCGGGTGTCGATTTCCCCGCGCAGCAAGGTGAAATCGATCGGCTTCGTCAGCAAGCCGCTGGCGCCGCTTTCGATCGCCTTGCGCTTGGTGTCGGGATCGCCATAGGCGGTGATCATGATGACGGGCACATCGGGGCGTATCTCCTTGACCTTCGGCAGCATCTCCAGACCGGTCATGCCGGGCATGTTGATGTCGGACAGGATCAGGATCAGCGACTGCTCGATGGTGCCGGCGATGCGCGCCAGCGCGTCGGCGGCCGAATTGGCAAAGTCCATGATAAAACGCTGCGCGCGCAGGTCGCGGCGGAATTGCTGCCGGAACAAGGCCTCGACGTCCGGCTCGTCATCTACCACAAGAACTAAAACGCTCACGTCTGACCTCTGGATTTGTTTGAAAGATTGCTGGTACGCGGCAATATGATTGTAAATTCCGTGAATTCGCCGGGCTGGGTCGCGACATCGATGGTGCCACCGTGTTGTTTCACAATGATGTCGTGGCTCATCGACAGCCCGAGCCCGGTGCCTTCGCCTGCGGGCTTGGTTGTGAAGAACGGGTTGAACATCTTTTCCTTCACTTCCGGCGGGATGCCGGTGCCGTTATCGCGAATCCGGATCTCGACACGTTCGCCGCGATCCCGGGTAGAGGCAATGACGCTCGGTTCAAAACCGGTGCCATTCTCGGCCTTGCGCTTGGTCACGGCATAGAAGCCGTTCGAGATCAGATTCAGCAGCACGCGGGTGATCTCCTGCGGAAACACTTCGATCATGCCGGCATTGGGATCGAAATCACGCTGTAGCGTCACATTGAACTGCGATTTCTCGGCCCGTGCGCCGTGATAGGCGAGGTTGAGGCTTTCGTCCACCAGCGCGTTGATGTCGGCGGGCCGATGGTCGCCGGAACCCTCGCGCGAATGCAACAGCATGTTCTTGACGATGGAGTCGGCGCGTTTGCCGTGCTGCACCACTTTGGCAAGATTATCCTTCAAAAGGCCAGTCAATTCATCGACTTCCTCGCGGATCTTGCCGGCGAGCCTGGCTTGCTTCAGCACGTCGTTGAGCTCATCGGTCAATTCCGACGACAATGCCGAGAAATTATTGACGAAATTGAGGGGATTCTTGATCTCGTGCGCGATGCCGGCGGTGAGCTGGCCGAGCGAAGCGAGTTTTTCCGTTTGCACCAGGCGGTCCTGGGCGGTGCGCAAGTCGTCGAGCGATTTCGACAGTTCCTTGGTGCGGGCCTGCACCTCGTCGAACAGGCGGACGTTGCCGATCGCGATCACGGCCTGATCGGCGAAGGTCTGCAGCAACGCGATTTGCTTGTCGCTGAACGGATGGACTTCGGTGCGGCGAAGCACGATGGCTCCGATACTTTCGTTCTCGCGCAGCAAAGGTACGCTCAGGATCGTGCGAACATTGGTCTGGCGCGCGAATTCCTGGGTAACGGGGAACCCTTCTCCTTCGGCGGACAGCACGTCATGTACATGGATCGCCCTGCGATCGAGAACCGCACGGCCGGATGCCCACTGACGGCTGATCGGCGATCGCTGCCAGGCAACGGGAATCGAACCATGCTGCGCTTGGAACGTAAGATCCTCACCATCCTTCAACACGGCCAGAGCGTCATCGGCCTCGCAGAGCTCACAGGCGCTTTCAACGATAGCCTTGAGAACCGGCCCGACATCGGTCGGCGAGGACGCGATCACCTTCAGAATATTGCTGCTGCCGGTCTGATAGGTGAGGGCCTCGGAGAGGTCTCGCGTTTTCGCCTGCACCTCGTCGAACAGCCGGACGTTCTCGATCGCGATCACCGCCTGGTCGGCGAAGGTCTGCAGGAGTTCGACCTGCCGTTCCGTGAACGGTCCCGGCTCGGGCCGTGCCAGCGAGAACACGCCCTCAACCTTGCCGTCGCGCATGATTGGAACGCCGAGCATTGCGCGGTAGCCGCCGACGCGCTGGTACCCGGCGGCGCCATACTGCGGGTCGGCAAGAACGTCTGATATTTGCACAACCTGGCCGGTCAACGCGACTCGGCCAACGTTGCTATCCATCCCTGGAGTGATCGGATGGGTTTTCGCGTAGGTCAGCACGTCGGCCGAATAACCGTGGCCGGCCGTCATGTGATAAAGCTCACCCTGTTTCTGGAAGATCGCACCGGTATGAGCATTGCAAAGAGTCATCGCGGACTCGACCAGCGTGTTGAGCACGGTCTGCAGATCGAAGGCGGAGCGGCTGATGACCTTGAGAACCTCGGCAGTCGCGGTCTGCTGCTGCAGCGATTCCGTCAGGTCGCGTGTCCTCGCCTGCACCTCATTGAACAGCCGCGTGTTCTCGATCGCGATCACGGCCTGGTCGGCGAAGGTCTTCAGGAGTTGAACGTGATCGTCGCCGAAGCTGCCGGGCTGAACGCGGGTCACTCCGATCGATCCGATCGTTTCGCCCTTGTTCATCAGCGGCGCGAACAGCATGCTGCGGAAGCCACGCGCTCGCGAGATTTCCAGGATTCCGCCGGTC
This sequence comes from Bradyrhizobium sp., assembly GCA_035602495.1. Classification (GTDB taxonomy): domain Bacteria; phylum Pseudomonadota; class Alphaproteobacteria; order Rhizobiales; family Xanthobacteraceae; genus Bradyrhizobium. Next base: position 1,089 of record DATNMT010000618.1, on the reverse strand, counting down.
ATGGCTTCGGTATCGGGGACTTGGGTGACTTCGCCGGCCTTTGCCATCAGGAAGGGCGCAAAACCGGCAACCGGTTGCGGGAAGCTTGACTGCAGGATTTCATCCGCCTCAGGCGTCGTCGGCGTGAAGGCTTTCAGGAACGCCGTGCCGTCGACGAAGCGGGAGACCGTGCAGGAGTAGCCGCCGATCAGTCGGTTGGCGCTCGAGGCGATGGCATCGAACACCGGCTGCACATCCGTTGGCGAACTGGCGATCACCTTGAGGATGTCCGCGGTCGCGGTCTGCCGCTCCAATGCCTCCTTGGTCTCGTTGAACAGCCGCACGTTCTCGATGGCGATCACGGCCTGGTCGGCAAATGTCTTGAGCAACTGAACATGATGGCCTGCGAACGAACCGGGGTCCTTTCGAGTGACCGTGATCAGGCCAAGCGCTGTTTCCTTGCTCATCAGAGGCGCGTTCAACGCACTGCGAAAGCCGCGCGCCCGAGCTATTTGCTTCATCCGCGCATCCGGCTCGGCTTCGGTGTCAGGGACCTGCACGACCGCACCGGCCAGCGCCAGCTCAAAAGGAGGAAATTCGGCGACGGGACGCGGGAACGAGGCTTTCAACAGTTGGTCGGCAGCCGGGTTTGTCGGCGTGAAGGCTGCGACGTGAGCGACGCCGTCGACGAAGCGAAACACCGAAGTCGAGAACCCGCCGATCAGCCTTTTGGCGCTGGCCGCGATGGCGTCGAACACCGGTTGCACGTCGTTGGGCGAACTGGCGATGACCTTGAGAATGTCGGCGGTCGCGGTCTGCCGCTCCAGCGCCTCCTTGGTCTCGTTGAACAGTCGGGTGTTCTCGATGGCAATAACCGCCTGGTCGGCGAAGGTTTGCAGCAACTGAATGTGGTTGGGCGAGAACGTACCGGTCTCGAGGCGCGTCACGCTGATGATGCCGATCAGGACGCCGCCGTTCATCAGGGGCACGAACAGCATGCTGCGGAAGCCATGCAGCCGCGCGATCGCCCTGATCGGCGGGTGCGGTATCTCTTCGGTGTCCGGGATAGGGAACGGCTTGCCTTGCTGGGCCAGTCGGAACCCCTCGAAC
>DATNMT010000615.1:0-9065 GCA_035602495.1 Bradyrhizobium sp. | reverse complement strand
CAAGAAGAATTGCCGCTGTTGCGGGATCATCTGTTGCGGCTCGATCCGCGCAGCCGTCACGACCGTTTCAACGGCTTCCTGGATGACAGCTTCATCGAACGCTATGCCGCGAAGTGCGCCGACGACGGCACCTTGATCGTCGCCTATATCGAGGGCGGCGTGGTCCGCGGTGCCGCGGAGCTTCATCCGCCCGAGCAATCGCCCGACGGACTGCCGGAGATCGCCTTCAGCGTCGAAGCCAGCGTGCGGCGTCGCGGCGTCGGCAGCAGCTTGTTCCAACGGCTGATCGCGGAAGCGCGGTGGAAGGGCTACGGCGCCCTGCGCATCACGACCGGCGAGCAGAATCATGCGATGCGCGCGCTCGCCAACAAGTTCGGTGCGCGCCTCGCCTTCCGGCACGGCGAATCCACCGGTACCATCAATCTTAAGCCGCAATCGCAACTCGAACTTGCAAAGCTGGCGATCGGGGCGTCGGCCGATTCGTTGCGCGCCGCCGCCAGCCTCAACCGCGCCTATTGGAAGATGGTGCTGCGAATGTACGGCTGGGGCCGCACGGCCTGACCTGCGGCGCCTGCTGGCGGCGATAGACCGACCTCCGAACAAGCGAATCGCCCAAACGGCGCCTCGCGCCGAAGCCTCAGCTCAGGTCCCGGTGCGCTTGTCGTTGCCGAATCTCCTGACAACCCGGCGTTCCACCACGACCGAGCGCTGCGCGCCCTGTTCACCCGCGATCACGCGGGTCGAGGAACGCGCAGAGCTGCGCGCGACTTTCCTCACTTCGGCCTGGACCGATTCGAGCGGCAGCCCCATCAGCGAAGCGGCGATCTCCGCCTGCTCGTTCTGGTCGTCCGTGATCCCGATCGCGGCGAATATCGCTTCATCCAGCGTCGGCGGATCGCGCCGGACGCGCCGCGGTCCATACTTGGTATTCCAGTCTTCGCTCATCGGGGCCTCTCACTTGATCAGGAATACCTAAGCGGCCCAATGTTGCATTGCAATATGAAATTGGTGTGGCAATCCAGCCATGCATTTGTCGCCTTCAAAGACCTTCCAGCCTTGTGGCTTCGTAAATCTCCAGCGTCGAACGCACCGACGCGAGCGGTTGCAGCGCGCGGATGAAATCGCGCGACGCCGGTACGGCGAAATGCGCCGACAGCGCGGCGCGATCGGCCCATTGTTCGATGAACACCAGCCGCAGCGGGTTCTCGCAATCGGCATGGACCGCGTGAGCGATGCATCCCGGCTCCTGGCGCGAGCGATGCACGTGTTCAAGGCTCAATTTGAGGACCGCGTCGAGCGTGTCTGTCCGGGCGGTCACGCTGCCCGTCACCATGATCATCGTGTTCTCCCGTCATCACCGTCAGGGCACCGAATCGGCGCCGGACACAAAGTCTACCGGCTGCTGCGGCCAGCGTTTCAGGGCGGCCCGCCCGGCATCGGTCAGGACATAAACGCCGCGCTCGGCGCGATCGAACCAGCCATAGACATTGTGCAGCAGAATTTTCGGGGCGTCGGGAATTTCCGGTTTCAGATCGCGCACCCGCCGCGGTCCCCGCGATAACGCGGCGGCACAGGCCAGCGCCTGCTGCCGATACGCCGTCATGATCGGGGCGCGGGTACTGCCGCCCAGAACCGGGTCGCCTTTGCGACGCCGGTGTTCGGCCACCAGACGGGAGCGCTTCTTCGGATCGCGCCGCGGGCTGGTCGTGGGCGGCTTGACGATCACCTCGACCTCGCCGGTATTGGTGACCGCGAGCATTCCGAAGCCGAGCCGGCGGCAGAGGTTGCGGTAGCGCGCGTCGCTCTCGCGTCCCTTGCCGCGGGCGGACAGTTTGGCGGCAAGCCAGACCTCGTCGCAGGCGGAGGCGCGGTCGACCGCCTGCAGGACCAGTTCGAGATTGAACGAAAGCTTCAATTCCCCGATTACGACGATCGGGGGATCGTCGCCGCTCAGCGCCACGAGGTCGCAGCCGCCGATTTCGCCCTTGACCGTGAAGCCGAGGTTTTCGAGGAAGCGTTTGACGGGCAGATAAAGCGCGGTTTCCAAGGCGGCTCCGGGGAGTCGCCGATGCGACTCAGTGTTGTCATAGTCTAGCCCGGATCGCGAAAGGCCGGCCCTTCGGATTTGATCAAACCACGCCGGACCGGCTATCGTCGATGCGGGACCAGACGGGCGCTAAGCGTGTCATGATCAGGAATGGGCTCTACCACATTACCGTGGAGATGCTTGACGGCGTGCAGGGCGGCAATCAGGGCGTCATGGTTGTGCGCGATGGTACGTTGCGCGGCGGCGACTCGTTTTTTTATGCCTACGGCACCTACACCTGCGCGAACGGCAAGTGGAAGGGTGAGGTGACCAACCAGGAACACTCGCCGACGTTCGGCGAGCGGCCGGTATGGGAGCGCAAAGTCGTGACCATTGGATTTACCGGGACCTATACCGACGACTCGGCCGAAAGCGACGGCATTGCGCTCGCCGGCCAGCAAAGCATTCGATTCAAATCGAAGCTGCGTCTGCTGGTGCCGGACTAGGGGGCGCTGGCCAGGAAGGCCGCAAACGCCAATGTTGAAGGGGCTGTACAAGGTCGAGATGCACACGGTGCACGGTTCGCGCCGCGGCGTTCTCTATGTCTATGACGGCAAGATGATGGGTGGCAATTCGGCATTCGCGTTCATCGGCACCTTTCAGGAAACCGCTGCCGGCGAGGTGTCGGTCGAAATATCGACGATGCGCCACCACGACGATCCGAATTTTCAGCCGTTGTTCAAGGCCGACAAGATCACGCTCTCGCTCAAGGGCCGGCAGCAGGGTGAGCAATATTTTTTCGAGGGCGGCACCACGCAATTGCCCGGCGTCGCCTTCAACTCGGTGATGACCCCGATCAGCGAAGCGGCGGCACCGCCGGTGGGGCCGGTCGGCGAAGGTGGCATCCGGAATGGTCTCTACTCCATTCACATCCGGATGCTCGACGGTCTCGACGGCGGCAACACCGGCGTCATGGTGCTGCACGACGGCAAAATCCGCGGCGGCGACGCCTTCTTCGATTATGTCGGCGCTTACACCAGCGCCAACGGCCGCTGGAAGGGCGAAATCATCAATCATGAGCACACGCCCAGCAGGGGCGAGCGGCCGGTGTTCGGCGGCTACGAGGTCGGCATCGGTTTTTCCGGCACCTACACCGATGACGGCGCGGTCGGCGAAGCCACCGCGCTCGCCGGCAAGCGCAGCATCCGCTTCGCAGCGGTCCTGAAACGGCTGGCGGACGCGTGAGGACTAGACCCGCCCGCTCACCGGCAGAAGCGCCCCGGTAACGGCGCCCGCCTCGTCGCTGGCAAGGAACAGGATCACGTGAGCGAGTTCCTGCGGCGTCACCCATTTCGAAAAATCTGCCTTCGGCATGCTGGCGCGATTGGCCGCGGTGTCGATGATTGAAGGCAGCACCGCGTTGACGGTGATCTTTCCCTTCAATTCGGCCGCGAGCGCTTCGGTGAGGCGATGCACGCCCGACTTCGACGCGGCATAGGCGCCCATGCCTGATGCCGCCTGCAGCGCGCCGATGGCGCCGACATTGATGATCCGTCCCGCATCGCAAGCCAGCAGATGCGGGATCGCCGATCGCGATGCGTTCAGCGCGGTCAGGACGTTGAGGGCAAACATTCGCTGCCAGGTTGTTGGGTCGCCCTCGGCGACCGTCTCGAAGGCAAAACCGCCGGCGATATTGACCAGCGCGTCGATCCTGCCGAAATGCGCCGCGACGAAGTCGATGGCCTTTTTCGCCCGCGCGGCGTCGGAGAGATCGACGCCGCCGAGTTCGATCCTGGTCGCCGTCGCCGGGAATTGCGACGCCGCGTGATCCACGCCGGCCACCCGCGCACCCCGCGCCAGAGCTGTTTCCGCGACCACTTTGCCGAGGGCGCCGAGCGCGCCGGTCACGACAACGACTTTTCCGTCCATGAGGGGTCTCCGCGTGCCGCCATTGAGGAGCGCACACTATCGTCAGAAGAATATCATTTGCAATGCTGCGCGATTGTGCCTCCAAATGCGGGCATACGATAGATCATTCCCGCAGAGGATGTTGACATGCCCGACACGCCACGGCCTTGCGAGACCCACCCCGACGTCGTTTCCTTCAAGTATCCGCTGCCGCATCTTGCGCAGAGTCTCAAACGCCAGCGGCGAACCAAGATCGTCGCGATAGGCTCGTCGTCGACGGCGGGCGAGGGCAATATCGTGCCGTTTCCTCACCGGCTCGAACTGGAGATGAGGCGCAGCAGCAATAATTACGGCCGGATGATCGACGTGCTCAACCGCGGTTTCGGCGGGCAGGAGGCGCAGGACGAACTGTCGCGTTTTGAGGCTGACGTCATCGGCGAGGCCCCGGCGCTGGTGATTTGGCAGGTCGGCACCAACGCGGTATTTCACAATGAAGTCTACAGTCCCGACGAAGTGGCGGCAGCGATCGCCGCGGGACTCGCCTGGCTGGCGGGTCTCGCGATGGATGTTGTGCTGATCGACCTCCAATACACGACCGCCATCGTCCAAAAGATCGGGGCGGCGGAGGACATGGTGTCGCGGATATCTGCGGCGGCCGAGCAAGCGCACGTCAATGTGTTTCGCCGCTTCGCCTTGATGCAGCGCTGGTGCATTCAAGACGGCATCCCGATCGCGGAACTGACCGATCCGACCGACCCCTATCAGCTTCACATGAGCGAGTGGGCCACCAACTGCGTCACGCAGGCGCTCTATGGAGCCATTGCGGGCGCACCATCCCCGACGGTCTGAGCCTGTACATCCGCCTTCCCCGCGCAATTAGCTAAAATTTGCCCGACTTCTGTAAGCGGATCGCAGACCAGTCCGGCTAGGGTATTGCAAATGCACGTTCAATGCAGGGGATGGAAAACATCATGAGAAGTCTGCCCGACCACGGTTTGCCGCTCGTTCAACTGAAGGAACAGCGGCGGGATTTGATCGTCGCACTGCAAAACCGCAACGGCCCCGTCAGCGGCTGGGAGCTGATGCAGATCGCCGCGGTTCAGCAGGCGATCTCGGCCTTTGAAGACGTCATCGCCGACCTCGACGCGGAACTGGAAGCGGCAGCGTAGCGTAAGCCGCTCTCGTTTCCGGGCGTAGAACCTGTTCAGCGTTCGAGGTAGCGGGCCGCGAGTGCGGCGCGCTGCTGCGCGCCAAGACCCAATCCTTCGCTGAAATAGTTTTCGAGATCGCCGTAATCGGTGTCGATGGCCTCGAAGGCTGCGGCGAGGAAGGATGATTGCACCGACCCCAGCACCTGGTGGACTTCGCCGGGAAGATCGCTGGACCCGGAGGGGTCGCGCCGGTAGAATCGGTTGGTGAGCAGATAATCCTCCGATATCACTTCGTCCGGCACCCCGAGGGCGTGCAGGATCAGCGCGCACGCAAATCCGGTGCGATCCTTGCCGGCGGTGCAATGGATCACCAGCGGCGCGCGATCCTCGAGCAGGTGCGCAAACAGAGCGCGGAAGCTCGGCGTGTTGTCGCGTACATAATTGCGGTAGGATTCGCGCATTACATCGAGCGCGTCGGCCGATGACAGCGCCACGCCGCCGGCGAGCCGCGCGCGCAGCGACGCGACGACGGTGGGTTCGACCGGCAACGAGTGCACCGCGATCTCCTTCAGCCCGCACATCGCCTCCGCGCGCTCCTCGGTGCCGCGAAAATCGAATGCGCTCTTCAGGCCCAGCGGTCGTAGTACCTCGATATCGGCCGCGGTGAGATGGCCGAGATGGTTGGAGCGGAAGATCTGCCGCCAGCGCACGGTCCCGCCGTCTTTGGCCGGATAGCCGCCGAGGTCGCGGAAATTGCTGGCGCCGGCGAGATTGAGGTGGCGGGCAGGGGACTCTGACATGGAATAGGTTTAGGCCATCGTCGAGCGGGGGAGAACGATCGGGAGATTGCATCGCCTGCTTCGGTCTGGTCTATACACACTTTTGCGGGGGACCAAGATGGATCGGCGCAAGGCCAGTGTTATCATCGGTGCGGTGTTATCCGCGGCGGTAGCGGGATCAACGCCGGCACGGGCGCAGACCTTCCAGAGCTACCGCTGCGTCGACGGAACTCAATTCATCGTCGCATTCTACCAATATGACAAGCGCGCCTATCTGCAGATCGATGGCAGATCGCTGACGCTTGCCCGGCGTTTTGGCCTTTCCGGCGCGCGCTATTCGGGGAGCGGGGTCACGCTGAAAATCACCAGGGACGGCGCCACGGTCAAACACGCCAGGCGGCCGGCGACGGCGTGCGGACTGACCTGAAGCAAAAGGCCGGAACATTTCGTCCCGGCCCTTTCATCGCACTCGATATCGCACCAAAAACCTGCATCGAATTGGCATCCGGCTTAGCGCGGGCATCAACGCTCCCACCCCGGCTTGGATTCCTGGATGGCCGCTTCGTGGTACCAGCTGCCGCTGCAGGCCGCTTCGTTGACGCGGGGCGTCTCAGCTGCGGGCTTGACTTCGTCGTAGCGACGTCCGCCGAGAGCCGCGCGGCCCCCGGGAGGGAATTGGTAGATCCTGGCTGACCCGTGATTCAAACTCGAATTCATTCTCGTATCTCCTGTAAGTCGTGACGCGTTAACTCATGCTGCGCCCGACTCGTTCTCGACTGGTTACTGAATTCGATATCGTCCGTGCATGCGATGGGTGCAACCTGATCAAGAGAACGTCATTTTCTGTATAAAATGTGAGCAGTTCGGACTTTGCCCGCTGGAGAGCACTCGTTGACGGGCCAAGGCTTGGGCCATCGCTGAGGTTGCGGAAGCGTCTGGCTTTCTTGATCAATGTTGCCGGCCGATGGCGCGGCTTTAATCGGAACAGCGGAGCGGGCTGCGCTCTGCCGCGGAATCGGGCGTGAATTAGGCCTATGTCACCCCGTGCCACCTCGCTCCCAAAGCTCTACCCGCGCGTCTTTGCCGCACCCCAAATCCTGCTTTTCAGAGCTGCCGGACAGGACCGGTCCGGCCTGCGGCGGATGCCGTTTAGCCCAGCCCTTGGCACTTTAATTGCTTGGTAACGTGTGGCCGATGGTGGCCGGGTACGCTTGTGGTGACCAATAGGCTTCGGTTTCCACCTTTCGCATCATCAACTTATGAGAGGCTCAATGACCAAGTATAAGCTCGAGTATATCTGGCTCGACGGATATACGCCGACGCCGAATTTGCGCGGCAAAACTCAGATCAAGGAATTCAGCTCGTTTCCGACACTGGACCAGCTTCCGCTGTGGGGCTTCGACGGAAGCTCGACGCTGCAGGCCGAGGGCCATAATTCGGATTGCGTGCTCAAGCCGGTCGCCATCTATCCGGACGCCGCGCGGACCAATGGCGCGCTGGTGATGTGCGAAGTGATGATGCCCGACGGCAAGACCCCGCACCCCTCGAACAAGCGCGCCACCATTCTCGACGACGAAGGCGCCTGGTTCGGCTATGAGCAGGAATACTTCTTCTATAAAGACGGCCGCCCGCTCGGCTTCCCCGCAAGCGGCTATCCCGCGCCGCAGGGACCGTACTACACCGGCGTCGGCTACAAGAATGTCGGCGACGTCGCCCGCAAGATGGTGGACGAGCACCTCGATCTCTGCCTCGCCGCCGGCATCAACCACGAAGGCATCAACGCTGAAGTCGCGAAGGGCCAGTGGGAATTCCAGATCTTCGGCAAGGGCTCCAAGACCGCCGCTGATCAAATGTGGATGGCCCGCTATCTGATGCTGCGCCTGACCGAGAAATACGGCGTCGACATCGAATTCCATTGCAAGCCGCTCGGCGACACCGACTGGAACGGCTCCGGCATGCACGCCAACTTCTCGACCAGGTACATGCGCGAAGTCGGCGGCAAGGAGTATTTCGAGGCATTGATGAAGGCGTTCGAGGCCAACCGCGCCGACCACATCGCGGTCTACGGCCCGGACAACCACATGCGCCTGACCGGCAAGCACGAGACCGCCGCGATCACCGAGTTCATCTACGGTGTTGCAGACCGCGGCGCTTCGATCCGCGTGCCGCACTCTTTCGTCAACAACGGCTACAAGGGCTATCTGGAAGATCGCCGTCCGAACTCGCAAGGCGACCCCTACCAGATCGCTTCGCAGATCCTGAAGACGATTGCTTCAGTGCCGACCGCTGCCAAGGCGGCCGCGGCCTAGAGCTAAAGGCAAGCCGCCAGGGACTGGGGGCGTCCGGGCCGCAATCTGATCCGCCAAGGCGAAAACGCTTTGGCGGATCATTGCGTTTGGGTGACCACTATTACTTTCCTGACACAGGTCCCAGCTTCACCCTCGTCGCGCCCAAAGCCGCCCAAGTGCCGAGCGAGTCCAGTCTTGAGCCTTGAATCGGCCCGTCCTTGGCAGCTAACTTGCGCCCGTCAATGTGGGCGTCATGATGAGACGGTTTCGCGCGTATTGGTTGGCTCTGACAGGTCGCCCCGTTTTCCGGGCGACGGTGATCACAGCGTTGGCATGTTTGGCCGTTCCGTCGCACCCGAGCGCGCAATCGGCCGACCTCGTGCTGTGCGACCGGGTCGCCGCCGACCCCACCGACCCGGACAAGCCGGCCGACGTCAAGGGTGTGCCCGATGTCGCGTCTGCGGATATCGCGACCGCGATCAAGTTCTGCAAGACCTCCGCCGGCGCGTCGCGGCGCGCGATGTATCAACTCGGCCGTGCCTACGCTGCCAAGGGGCAATTGCTGGAAGCGATCGGCGCCTGGCGCAAGGCAGCCGACAAGGGCTCGAGCTCGGCAATGGTCGAACTCGGTGTGCTCTACGGCACTGGCAAAGGCGTCGCCAAAGACGATGCACAGGCGCGAAAACTGTTCGAGCGAGCAGCCGAGGCGGGCAACCCGCGCGGCGTCACCAATCTGGCGGCGCTCGGCGGCGACGCGACGTCGTCCGATCCAGTGCGGGCAAGGGAATTGCTCGCAAAGGCCGCCGAAACCAATGCGGAAGCGCAGTATCAGCTCGGCCTGATGCTGGCCGACGGCGTCGGCGGGGCCAAGGACGATGCGGCGGCGCGCAGCCTGTTCGAGAAGGCGGCGGCG
>DATNMT010000612.1:0-10321 GCA_035602495.1 Bradyrhizobium sp. | reverse complement strand
GTTCGTCTGAAGGACGTGCTCGACCAGGCCGGCGTGAAGGCGGGTGCGGTGGGGGTACGATTCAACGGCATGGACGAGCCGTTGCTGCCGGACGCCCCGGATTTCATGAAATCGCTCGCCGTCGATCACGCCCGCGACGGCGAGGTGATGATCGCTTTCGCCATGAACGGCGAACAACTTCCATTGTTGAACGGATTTCCGCTGCGGCTCGTGGTGCCCGGCTGGTGCGGCGTCTACTGGATCAAGATGCTGAACGACATCGAGGTGCTGGATCAGCCCGACACCAATTACTGGACGTCGACGGGCTACCGCGTGCCCGATACGCCGCACAGTACCGTCAAGCCCGGCGAGACCGGATTCAAGATGGTCCCGGTGACCCGCAATGTTCCGCGGTCGTTCATCACCAACATCCGCAACGGCGACAGCGTACCGGCGGGGACGCCGGCTTCGGCGCGGGGCATCGCCTTCGGCGGCGATTGCGGCGTTGCCCGCGTCGATCTGTCGATCGACGGCGGCAGCAGCTGGCAGCCGACCCAGCTCGGTGCCGACAGGGGGACATACGGCTTCCGGCAATGGCAGACGCAATTTGCACTACCTGCGCGCGGCGCGCGCACCCTGATGGTTCGTTGCACCAACACCAGGAACGAGGCGCAGCCCGATTTCCGGATCTGGAATCCGGCCGGCTACATGTTCAATACTATCGAGACGACCCATGTGATCGCGACCTGAGGGGAAGCAAGCAATGCTGCGTGATGTTCTGCCGATGGTCGCCGTTCTGGGTCTCGTTCTGTTGCCGCATCCCGGCCAGACCGCACCGATCACAACATTGAAGTCGCCGAAGGTGGATGTCCCCACCAGCGATACGATGTTCCCCGCCGGTCCGGGATCGGATGCGATCAACAACAACTGCCTCGCCTGCCACTCGGCCGACCATGTCTTGAACCAGCCTTCGCTGTCCCGGATGGCCTGGCAAGAAGTCGTCGACAAGATGATCACAGCCTACAAGGCTCCTGTCAGCCCTGACGACGCCAAGGCGATCGTGGACTATCTGGTCCGCACCAAAGGCAAGGGCGCACCATAGGTCCGACAAGTCGCCGTGCACGATAACAGACTAAACTCTAACGAATCGAAATCAGATCGCCATGACGAAACCTGGAATTAGCGTTGGAATATTGGCAGCGATGTTCTGCTTGCCGGTTTGGGCGCAGACCATCAGCGTAGTGACCCTCGATCAAGCCGGAGCCCAGACGGTCCTGCAGGCAGCGAAGAAGGAGGCCCAGCAGCGCAATGCGCCCTCGGCAATCGCCGTGGTTGATCCCGCCGGGGATCTGCTTGCTTTCCAGCGGATGGATGGTGTCCGCCCCGCAAGCGCGGACCTCGCCATCGAGAAGGCGCGAACGGCTGCGCGGCTACGCCGGCCGACGGCCGAGATAGAGGACGCCATCAATAAGGGCCGAACAGCATTCGTCACCGCCGGCATCGCGGCACTGCGCGGCGGCATGCCGATACGCGCGAACGGCGAAGTCGTGGGCGCGGTCGGTGTTGCCGGCTTGAGCAAGGAGACCGACGCCGATATCGCAACCTCCGCAGCGGCGGCCGCGCTGAGCCCCTCATCGAAGTAGCTCTGCGCAGGTAACGCGCCGGTGCGGCTCACCAAGGTCTGAGCTCTGCGCGCAAAATCCCGATCGGGTTCCGCGCCACCAACGCCGCAATAAAATGCTGCTCGAAGGACCGCCGGTCTTCGCGCCGGAGTGACGGTTCCCGCACCAAGTTGCAATCCATCCAGGAACTCCCGCCCCGCTCCGCGCGTTCGCCTTGTGGACGTGGAGGGACTGATCATGCCGTTCTCTGTGAGTTCGTACATCCTGGGTGTTGGAACCGTGGTCGGCGCGCTGGCCGTCGGTTTCGGCAGCGGAGCGTTCCTGACCAACACGGTCATGAAGGAGCATCCGGCTGGGCCGACAAGGGTGGAGCGGGTCGCCCGTTCGGAACCGTTGGCCGCGCCGCAAACGGCAAATGTTCCAGTGGCGGACCCTCAGGAAAACCCGGCGCCGCCGGTTGCACAGGCGCCTTCGGTTGATCGGGACCAAGCTCAGGCGGCGCAGGCGCCGCCTGCTCAGCCTGCAGCAGCTCCGGCCCCCGCCCCCGCTGTTCAGGCGGAGCCGCCGAAACCGGATGTGCAAAGGGAGGCGGAACGCGCGAAGGATCCGGCGCCGGCGCAGCCGGTCGAGCAGGCGAGGCAACCCGAGCAAGCAAAGCAGGCGGACTCAAAAGAGGCCGAGCAGAGGAAGACGGCCGAGCGGAAAGGCGAACGGCAAAAACGATATGCCGAGCGAAAGCTCAGGGAAATCACCATCGCCCGAATGAGGCCGCGGAGGCCCGAGGTCGTCGAGGAGCCCGAGGTGGTGGTATCCGAGCCGCAACAGCCGCATTTCGATCTGTTCAGAACGCCAGGTTTCTTTGGCCGTTCAAGTTACCGGGACGAATGACGGAGAGGGGCAGGTCGCATTTTGCTCAAATCCCGATCGCGTTCCGCGCGACCACGTCGCGGTAAAACGACGCGCTCAGCTTCGGCACGCGTGCTTGCGTCTCGAAATCCACCCGATAGACGCCGAAGCGTTTTTCAAATCCGAAAATCCATTCGAAATTGTCCATCAGGCTCCACAGGAAATAGCCGCGAACCGGCACGCCCTCGGCGGTGGCGCGCTGCAGCTGCGCCAGGTAGTTGCGCAGGTACATGATGCGATCGAGGTCGTAGACCTTGCCGTCGGCGGCGAGTTCGTCGGTGGAGGAGGTTCCGTTCTCGCTGATGTAGATGTTATCGACGTTCCAGACTTTCGCCGCCAGCCGCGGCACCCAGTAAATGGTCTCGGGCCCGATCCGGAGCCACTCGGAATTCATGTGCGGGAACGAAGCCGGGAACGGCAGCACGGTAAACCCCGGCTTGCGGTCGGATGCGACCACGTAGAATTGCGGCGCATAGATGTTCAGGCCGACGAAGTCGCTCGGCGAGCCGATGATCTTCAATTCGTCGGCGGTGAATTTCGGCGCGGCGGCGCCCGCGAATTCGAGGAACCCGTCGGTGTATTTGCCCTCCAGGATCACGCCGAGAAAGCCTGCATTCAGTTCGCGCGTGGCAATCTCGGCGGCGCGGATATTTTCCGGCGTATCGATCGCCGGCAAACAGGCCGCGATGTTGTCGGCGGCGCCGACCCTGCAACCTGCGCGCCCTTTGGCGCGGATCGCCTGCACCGCAAGGCCGTGCCCCAGGGCGACGTGGTGACGGACCTGGTTCAGTTCCGCCGGCGGCAGATTGAGCCCGGGGGCGTCGATGTTCCATCCATAGCCAAAATTCACGAACCTTCCGGGTTCGTTGACCGTGAAGAAATTCCTGACGCGATCGCTCAGGCGCTCCGCCACGTAACCTGCGTAATCTCCAAACGCCTTCGAGGTGTCGCTGGACTGCCATCCGCCGACGCTGTCCTGCAGGACCTGCGGCAAATCCCAGTGATACAGCGTGGCAAAGGGCTCGAGGCCATTGGCCAGCAGCTCATCCACCAGCCGATTGTAGAAGTCGAGGCCTTTCGGGTTCGGCGCACCCGAGCCTTGCGGAAACACCCGCGGCCACGCGATCGAAAATCGATACGCCTTGACGCCGAGATCCCTGATCAGGCGGACGTCCTCCTTGTAGCGGTGGTAGTGGTCGTTGGCGCGGTCGCCGTTGGTGTGATCGGCGATCCTGCCGGGGGTGTGGGAAAAGGTGTCCCAGATCGAGCGGCCGCGGCCGTCTTCATCGACGGCGCCCTCGATCTGATAGGCCGATGTGGCCGTGCCCCACAAAAATCCGTCCGGGAAACTGGCGGGGGCGTGGCGGTCGGGCGCGGGCTTGGGCTCGCCGGCGGCCGGCATCGCCGGCGTTGCCGCCATGCCGAGCGCGGACAAGCCGGCAAGCCTGGCAAAATCCCGGCGCGAGAATTGACGGAACATGACCTCTCCCCGTTCTGGTTGATCCGCATCCGCCTTCCGGCCGAGGCGCGAAGCGATCCTAGAGCATGATCCGGAAAAGTGGACGCCGGTTTTCCGAAAAGATCATGCTCCATCAAAAAGCTGGAGCGGGATGACGATTCGAAGAAAAGTCATCTCGCTTTAAGGATCGATTTGATAGACGGAGATCCTGTCGATCTGGAATTCGACCATAACAGGAGATTCAGCGTTCACGAGTCCGACGCCCTTGAAATACTTCGCGCCCATGGCGAGGTTGACGATCATATACATCGGATCGTCAAATCCCATGGGGACCTTGATATCCGATACCGGCTTGCGGTCGATGAAATAGACAATCCGGTCTTGCGTCCACAGCGCGCCGTAATCATGGAAACCGCTCGACGCGTCCGGCACCAGGAAGTCGAAGCCGCAGGATTGCACGGATCCAGTCGCGCGAATCCGCCAATGCGTCGTCATCGCCATGTCGCCGATCTCTTGCCCGCGTCCTTCCATCACGTCGATCTCGGGCGGCCAGCCGCCGTCGTCGGCGAGCATCCAGAACGCGGGCCACACCCCGACCCCGACCGGTATCTTCGCGCGAATCTCGAAATATCCGTATTTCTGCGAAAACGACCCCTGGGTGGTGAGGATGCCCGAGGTGTATTCGTTGTCGAACAGCACCGGCTTCAGCTCGGCAGGTGTCCGGCGCGCGACGATCGAGAGAATTCCATTGCTGACTTTGAACGGGTCGAGCCCGAGCGGCGTCGTTGCGCGTCCGGCGTAGCGCGGATCGACGTAGATCTGCTGTTCGCCGTTCCAGGCATCCTTTCGTTTGAAGTCGGAGCCGTCGCCTCCCCAATAGCGCGCGTCCGGCCAGGCGGCGCCTCCGGCATAGTGCGGCACCCAACGTCCGCTCGACAACGGATGGGTGTCGAAATCATCGTGAAAGGTCCGATGCAGGGACAGTGTCGCCAGCGGGCTCGTATCCATGGGATCGAAGCGGCGACAGAGTTCGTCCGGCGGCTCGTTCCTGATCGTCAACCAAAGCCGTTCCGGCGCGGTCCGGAGATCGCCTTGCGTGAAGGCGGGTGCCATGGCCGCGAAAAAACCGACGGCGGCGAGAACTCTCGGCGTCAATGGCTCGACCCCCGGTTCGCACGGGGCAACGGAAAGTCGCATCCCGAATTCGAATTCTCCTGCGAAATATATGTTAGTTTTCGAAGACGATGTGCCACAATTGCTTGATTTTGTCGCGCCGTGCTGAATTTGAAATTCCGGACCTCAAGGCAATATCAAAACGAAAGACGCCCTGAGCGGCGCCGGTCTGTCGGCGCCGACATGCCCGCAATCGTTTGGGATATTTCGCGATCTCGCCCTGGGCTTCAGCGCATGATCGCCACGCTTTCCTCCCGCGAAGGATCGTGCTCGGCGGTTTGCTGCCGGTACGCCGGCGTCAGCCAAGGTGGGATTGCGGCCGGATCAAAGCGCGGCTTCCTCGCGATCGCGAGCGGCGGTTTGGGGTGGCTCGGCTTTTCAATACGCCTCGCCGGCGCGGTGTCGGCGAAGGCGCGGTCGAATTTGCGCAGGCCATAGAAGATGATGCCGCGGTCGGCATAGGCAGGCTGGAATCTTGGATCAGGCTGATGCGCTGGATCCTGGCCTGCGGTCGAGCCGGTCAGATCGCCGTTACCGGCGACGGAAATTCCCCTTGCTCGCAGGTGTCTGGCTTCGCTCTCGGAGAGGTCCGCGGACGGGCCGGTCTTGGCCGCCGGGACGCGCTCCGCGTGGGCATCCTGCGAAATGGAGGCCGGCGCGTTCGCCTCCCCGGGCGCATCGGGCGACGCTGCCGGGCTGATGGCGGCGGCGATCTCGGACGATGCGCGCGTGAGGTCAAGACTGTTTGCCGGGGCGATCGACGCCGCTGACATGTGCATGAACAGCAGATATCCCCCGACCGTCACGACCGAGGCGCCGGAGAGGGCGATGACGCCGGAGGCAAGTTTGTGGATCCTGGCGGCGACGGCGTATTTGGACGCCTGGTCCCGCTCCAGGCGCGCGAGCTCCAGGAGTTCGTCGTAAGCCGCGCGCTGCTCGACGTCGCCGAGGATTTCGTTGGCGCGGACGATCTCCCTGAACTTCAGCGCGGCCTCCGGATCGCCGGGCCGGATGTCGGGGTGGGCGCCTTTGACGGCTCGACGGAATGCCGCCCTGAGACCTTCGGCGTCATCGTGTGGGAGGGCCCCGAGCAAATCGTAAAGCGTCTCCATCGTCGCTCTCGCTGCTGGATTTCCTCGTCTCCGTCCGAAATTCCCGCCGCGAATTTACGCTGGAGCACGCATACAAACTGAACATCACTGCCTGTGGATAATGTTGATCCAGTACGGCAGAAAAATGACTTGTCGCCTGTCCGACGGTACCGGCGCCGGACCGGCCGCAGCCACAATCGGGCGCGGAGTTGTGGCGCAGGCGAGGCGCAATCGAGACGGCAAGCGGCGCTTCGGAACGCGCCGGCGATGCCGCAAGCCTCCCGACCGGCTGCGAAAATTAGTCGAAAAATTAGGGTTACCCAATCCTCGACGCTCGTTTTCTTAAGCATTTCCACCACCATGGTTAATGGCGCATGCCGGTAACGATTGTGGGTTGTGTTCCCTGCATAAGTTCCCAGTTGCGGTGTTCGGCCTGCAGTTGGGTAAGGTCTCGCAAATGCGGCGGACATCTGTCCGGCAACGCGGGCTTTTGCAATCAGTATTGCCTCCGGGGCAATTGGAGTAGATTCTGCAGAAAAGGCGACCGAAGCGCCGCCGCGCACATGGGAGGAAAATTTGAGACACGCAATCATTGCAATCGGGGTTTTCATGTTGGCGATGTCCTCCGCGTTCGCACAGACGCCGCCTCTCATCACCGAAGAGATGATGGTCAAGACCGGCGATCCCGGGATCGAAATCTACGTGCGCAACAAGCGACCGGCGGATATGAAAACGTTCCGTCCCGAGCAGACGGTGCTGTATGTTCACGGCGCCACCTATCCCTCAGAGACCGCATTCGACCTCAAGCTCGATGGACTCTCCTGGATGGAGTATATCGCATCGCGAGGTTACGATGTTTGGCTCGTGGATTTGCGCGGCTACGGCAAGTCAACCCGCCCGAGCGAGATGGCTGACAAGCCGGAAGCCAATCCGCCCATCGTGCGTGGCGATACCGCGGTAAAAGACATCGGCGCGGCGGTGGATTTCATTCTGCAGCGCCGCAATATTCCCGGATTGAATCTGTTGGGCTGGTCCTGGGGCACCACGCTCATGGCCACCTACACCTCCCAAAACAACGGGAAAGTGGAGCGGCTGGTTCTGTATGCGCCGGTCTGGATCCGGCAGACGGCCTCACTCGTGCAGACGGGTCCCGGACCGCTCGGCGCCTATCGGATGGTCAACCGCGAGCAGGCCAAGGAGCGCTGGTACACCGGCGTTGCCGAGGAGAAGAAGGCGGCGCTGATTCCGGCCGGGTGGTTCGACGCCTGGGCCGATGCAACCTTCGCCACCGACCCCGTCGGTGCTCAGATGAATCCGCCCGTCGTCCGCGCTCCCAACGGGGTGGTGCAGGACTCCGGTGAGTTCTTCGGTGCTGGAAAGCCCTATTACGATCCCGCGAAGATAACGGTGCCCACATTGCTGGTCGGAGCCGAGTGGGATAAGGACGCGCCGCCCTACATGGCGCAGACCCTGTTTCCCCTGTTGGTCAATTCTCCCGGAAAACGCTACGTCGCGCTCGCTGAAGGCACTCATTCCATCATCATGGAGAAGAACCGGCTGAAGCTTTTTGAAGCCGTGCAGGCGTTCCTCGATGAAGCGAGGCGATCCTGAGCTTTGGCTGATTTTCACGGCGTCTTCCCCTATCTGGTCTCGCCGGTCGACGCATCGGGGCAGATTCGCGCCGACGTTCTCGGCCGTCTCTGCGACGATCTCATCAAATCAGGCGTGCATGGGCTGACGCCGCTCGGCTCGACCGGCGAGTTCGCCTATCTCGACAACGCGCAGCGCACCGCGGTGGTGGTGACCACGATCGAGGCGGCAAAGGGCCGCGTGCCGGTGGTCGCCGGCGTCGCCTCGACCTCGACACTGGATGCGGTGGCGCAGGCCAAGGCGTACCAAAAGCTCGGCGCCGACGGCATCCTCGCGATCCTCGAAGCGTATTTTCCGCTTGCCGACGCGCAGGTCGAATCCTATTTCCGCGCCATTGCGGATGCGGTCGACATTCCCGTGGTGATCTACACCAACCCGAACTTTCAGCGCTCCGATCTGACGCTGGATGTGATCGCGCGGCTCGCCGCCCATCCGCGCATTCAATATATCAAGGACGCTTCCACCAATACCGGGCGGCTGCTGTCGATCATGAACCGCTGCGGCGACGCGATCAAGGTCTTCTCGGCGTCGGCGCACATCCCGGCGGCGGTGATGCTGATCGGGGGTGTGGGCTGGATGGCGGGCCCGGCCTGCCTGATACCGCGGCAGAGCGTCGAGCTCTACAATCTCTGCCGGGCCGCGCGCTGGGACGATGCGCTGGCGTTGCAGCGAAAGCTGTGGCGCATCAACGAAGCGTTCGCGCGCTATAACCTCGCCGCCTGCATCAAGGCCGGCCTTGCGATCCAGGGCTACGACGTCGGCGATCCGGTCCCGCCGCAGTCGGCGCTGACGGCGGACGAGCGCAAGGCGGTCGGGGCCGTGTTGCGGGAGATCGGGTGAGGCGAAGGCGCGTGAACTCATAAATTCAAATTGGCCTGTGGACGTCCGCTTTGGTGCGCATAACGGACTCAAGTCAACATCGCGTGAGGTTCGACAAGTGCCATGAGCGGAAGTGCAGCGGCTATTGCCAAACCGGTGCACGTTTCTGCCGGTTTTGCGTAGGCGGAGGCAAAAACCTAGCCGAGTTTGCTAACGAGTACGCACGACGGAAATTCGTCGCGGCGAGCCTATGTAAGCCCCGCCGACGCTGGCAGTGCGCGCGCAAGCCGCGGTAAACTATGAATTGCCCGCTGTTTGAGGATTGCCATCCTGACCAGCCGTGGGAAGGCGAGCGCAAACGGCCTCAGCTTCCCCCGAGCTGGGGCGGTTTCTTTAAGCTCACGCAATGAACGCGATGCTGAGCGGGGTGAAGCGACTGCTGCGGCAGCACGGGTACGACAATGTACTGTTTTCGTCTGCGGAGGCTTTCGAAAATCACGGCGATTTCGAAAAGGCAGTTTGCATCATCCTCGACACGAGCGATGAGGAGCGTGACGTCTGGGTGCGCGCGCCATGGGATGAAGCGCGGGCACTGCAAAGGCCGCTGCCGGATGTTTGCTCCAGGCCTTGCTCTAGTTTCCGGCCTCCCGATCGGCCCGTCCTGGTAACGAGGTCAAGAACTGCAGTGCGGCGTTGCGCGTGTCTGGAGAGTTCAGGATCCCGAGATGGGCGGTGAAGAGGACCGTGTCGAATAGACCCTGGCCGACAAGGTCGATCGTCGCGGCGCCGGCGAGACCGGCGCTGGCGGTGAAATCATGCGGTTTGCCGTCGCGGTCCTCGGCGGGAACGCCGGGGAGGGCGCCGTCCTGCAGGCTGTTGTAGACGAAGTCGGGTGTTCCTGGCTTGTTGCGGATGACCAGGTAGCGAGTAGGACCCGGAGTCTCGCCCGCGGCGTTCAGTACCGTGAGCAACTGGGTGTGGTCGGAACCGTACTCGTCGCATACCGCGCTGCTCGGCGTGAAGCCGCCGCCGCTCGGCAGCTGGTAGAAGTTGAGCGGGTTGGGCGAGCAGTCAATGATGCCATGATTGGGTCCGTCGATGGCGACGAGCGCCCGCACCCTGCGATAGGCATTGTCCTGCAGCATCCATTCGCGGGCGACGGTGACGCCGAGGCTGTGGGCGACGATGTCGACGCGCTTGGCGCCAGTGAAGTCGAGGACCGCCTGCACGAATTCGCGCAGGATCGGCACAGCCGCGGCAGTAGTGTGCGAGATGTCCGAGCGATGGGTGTTGTCCTGCGCCAGATCGCACTGATCGCCTTGATAACCCAGCCCCCAGAGCTCGCTCGGGCGGTAGCCGTGATCGAGGAAGAATTGCGCGAAGGCCTGGATGCGGCCAAAGGGGTTGCAGGCGGTCGCGAACGGGGTGTCGTTGTTGCCATGGAGGAAGATCACCGGGACGTGCTCGATGCGGCCGATACGGGAGCCAAAGCCAATCACCGGCTGGCCGAGATAGAAGTTGCGGATCACCGGGAAGTCGTCGGGAAACGTCGTGCCGATCTCGGCGGCGCTCGCCAATGCTGCGGCGCCAAACTGCAACAGAACCGCGATGATGGCCGCAAT
>DATNMT010000604.1:0-8090 GCA_035602495.1 Bradyrhizobium sp. | reverse complement strand
TCCGATCTCCTGGACCCCGGCGGTGGCGGCGTTGCTCAACGGTGCGCTCGGCCATTCGCTTGATTTCGACGACACGCATGCGGATTCCTCGCTGCACCCGAGCGCGCCGGTGGTGCCTGCCGCATTCGCGGTCGGCGAACTGATCGGCGCGTCGGGCCGCGATGTTCTCACCGCGATCGTGGCCGGTTATGAGGTCTGCTGCCGCCTCGGCAACGCGCTCGATCCCACCTCGCATTACTCGCGCGGCTTTCATCCCACGGCGACCGCCGGCACCTATGGCGCCGCGGCCGCGGCGGCAAAACTGTTCGGACTGTCGAAGCAGCAGATCATCGCCGCGTTCGGCGTCTCCGGCAGCCAGGCCGCGGGCTCACTGCAGTTTTTAGTCAACGGTGCCTGGAACAAGCGATATCAGGTCGGCGCGGCCGCGATGAACGGCGTGATCGCCGCGACATTGGCGCGCAACGATTTTGTCGGCGCGAGCTGTTCGATCGAGGGCAAGCACGGCCTGTTGGTCGGCTATAGCGACAACGCCCATCCCGACAAGGTGATCGCCGATCTCGGCAAAACCTACGAAACCATGAAGATCGGCGTAAAACCCTATCCGAGCTGCCGCTACACCCACGCGGCGCTGGATGCGCTGATCGCGATGCGCCGGGAGCACAATCTGACGCCGGACCAGATCAGGCGCGTCGAGATCGGCCTGCACCGCAACGGCATAACGCTGACCGGCGATGCCGCCACCAAGCGGCATCCGACCTCGATCGTCGGCGGCCAGTTCTCGATGTTCTTCACCGGTGCCGTGGCGCTCGACCAGGGCCGTTTCGGCTGGGATGATTACGAGCGGCTCGGCGATGCCGCGGTCGATGCGCTGGCCGACAAATTCGACGTGGTGCAGGACGACCGCCTCGAGATCGGCCGCAGCCACCCGTTCGGCGCCCGCGTCAGCATCACCACCGACGACGGCGTGCATGAGCGGCTCTATGCCGATCCCTCCGGCGAGCCGGGTTCGTTCCCCGACGCGCAGGCGATGGCGCAGAAATTCCTGACCCTCGCGCGCCCGGTGCTGAACGGCCGCGCCGACCAGCTGGCGGATGCGATCCTCTCGCTGGAAAGATTCGACCGGATCGAGAAGGCGACGCATCTCGGCCGGCAGTAGAGCGCGGGTCAATTTCCGGCGGCGACGTGCCCCTTGCCGGTGGCGGCGACCACATCGCTGACCAGACGCGACACACCATCGGCATTGAACGGCCAGTTCGGCGAGGTGCCGAGCCGAACGATCACCAGCCGTTCGGACGGTATCACGATCACATATTGCCCGATGGTTCCCTTGGCGAGGAAGGCATCGCGCGGCCAGCCGTGTTCGATCCGAGAGGTCGCGCTGTCGCCCTGCCTGCGCCTATCGCGAGATCGATCTGCGATAACATGTGGTCTCGATTTTCCCGGCAAAAGTGCCGCGGCCAAATCTAGTGCAATCGATGCTTGGTTTCAATTTGCCGATCGTGGCCTGCCCTGCCATTTGTCTTTCGATGTCAGCCAAATGTCCGCGGCATGACCGAACAAGTCGAATTCGCGTCCCTTCTCGGCGCCCAGCCGCCGCGCCACGGCCTGCGAGGCGGTGTTCTCGCGGTCGATGGTATGAATGATTTCGTCGAGCTCGAAGGTGGCGAACGACCAGTCGATCGCCGCCCGCGCCGCCTCGAATGCATAGCCGTTGCCGCGAAAGCCGCTGGCGATGCCCCAGCCGATTTCAAAGCCCGGCCAGCCCGGCGGACACCATGGTCCCACGCGTCCGGCGAATGTTGCGGTGGATTTTTCCTCGACGACGAACATGCCGACGCCATGCAGCACCCAATGCCCGGACATGATCGCCGCATTGCGCCAGCCAACGAATGCATCGGTGACGGGCTTGCCGTCGGCAGTTATAAAGCGCCCTGAGGCGGGATCGGCCAGCATCGCCGTGTTCGGTTCGATGTCGCCCTCACGCCATCGCCGCAGGATGAGACGCTCGGTCTCGATGACGGGGCCGCCAGGCTGGGCAAGCGTGACGCCGGGTTTCAGCGGGGGTTGCATCGGTCTTCCATCCTCCCATTTCTCAATTGCTTAGCTCCGCCATTGCGAGGAGCGCAAGCGACGATCATGTGGTATGGTCGCAGAAAAAGGAGCTCCCCATGAGCTGGTTACCCGACAAGGATCCCGTGCTCGGCGACGTCAAATCCTGCGACGCGCTGGAGCTGGTCATCGTGCCGCGCACCCGCGACCTCGGCGATGGATTCCAGGTGCGGCGCGCGCTGCCGCATGGCAAGCGGCAAATGGTCGGCCCCTTCATTTTCTTCGATCATTTCGGGCCGGTACAGTTCATGTCCGGCAAGGGCATGGACGTGCGGCCGCATCCGCATATCGGGCTTGCCACCGTCACATATCTGTTCGACGGCTCGATCATGCACCGCGACAGCGAGGGCAATATCCAGGAGATTGAGCCCGGCGCGATGAACCTGATGACGGCCGGCCGCGGCATCGCTCATTCCGAGCGGACCCCGGACCTGCAGCGGAAGACGGGCCAGGAGATGCTGGGCCTGCAGAGCTGGATCGCGCTGCCGGTGGGGTCCGAGGAGATCGCGCCGTCGTTTCAGCATTACGCCGCCGGCGATCTGCCCCTGATTGCGGAGCGCGGCTTTACCGCGCGGGTGATCGCCGGCAGTTCTTTCGGCATTTCGTCCCCTGTGGCGATGGTGTCGCCGTGGTTCTACACCGAGGTGACGGCGCAAGCGGGGACCCGCGTGCCGCTCGATCCCGATCACGAGGAGCGCGCGATCTACCTGGTCGACGGCGAGGTCGAAATATCCGGTGATCGCTTCGAGGGGCCGCGGCTGTTGATTTTTCGCCCGGGCGACCGCATCACGGTGACGGCGATAAAGCCGACGCGGATGATGTTCCTCGGCGGCGATGCGCTGGAAGGGCCGCGTCATATCTGGTGGAATTTTGTTTCTTCCAGTAAAGAGCGGATCGAGCAGGCCAAGGCTGACTGGAAGAGCGGCCGCTTCGCGCCCGTCCCCAACGAGCACGAGTTCATTCCGCTGCCGGAGTGAGCGTCTTCCCTTGTTTGTCATCAAGCTCGCGCGGACGCGAGACGAAGCGCTTTTGAAAGTTTGCCCATGACCACCATGCTCGCCAGCGACCTGCCCCTGCCGCGAATCGGGCGCGGCAAGGTCCGCGATATCTATGACGCCGGCAGCGACCGGGTGCTGCTGGTGACCACCGACCGCATCTCGGCCTTCGACGTGGTCATGGCCGAGACCATCCCGATGAAGGGGGCGGTGCTGACCCAGATCAGCGCCTGGTGGTTCAGCGAGCTCGAGGGCGTTGTGCATCATCACATGATCAGCGCCGACACCGAGGCCATCATCCGCGAGGTGCCGGCGCTGCAGGGCCATCGCGCCTCGCTCGCCGGCCGCGCGATGCTGTGCCGGCGCACAAATGTGTTTCCGATCGAATGCGTGATCCGCGGCTATCTGTCGGGCTCGGCGTGGAAGGAATACGCCGCCCAGGGCACGCTGGCCGGCGAGAAGCTGCCGCCCGGCCTCGTCGAAAGCGCCAAGCTCGAGCCCGCGATCTTCAGCCCGGCGACCAAGGCCGAAACCGGTCATGACGAGAACATCACCATCGCGCGGATGCGCGAGATCCTCGGCGAGGATGTCACCTATACCCTGGAGAGCATGACGCGGGCCGTCTATACGCTCGGCGAAAAAATCAGCCGCGACCAGGGCATCATCATCGCCGACACCAAATTCGAATTCGGCCGCGACAAGGACGGCCACATCATCCTGATCGACGAGGTGATGACCCCCGACAGCTCCCGGTTCTGGGCGGCGGACGCCTATCGGCCCGGCCAGCCGCAGCCGAGTTTCGACAAGCAGCCGCTGCGCGACTACCTCGACGCCGAGCGCCGCGCCGGCCGCTGGAACGGCGATGCGCCGGCGCCGCGATTGCCGGCAAGCGTGGTCGAGGCCACCAGCAAGCGCTATCTCGAGGCGTATCGGCGGGTTACGGGGAGCGAACTGAAGATTTAAGCACCGTCATTCCGGGATGGTCCGAAGGACCGACCCTGAATCTCGAGATTCCGGGTTCGCGTCTTTGACGCGCCCCGGAATGACGAATAACAAGGAGCGTGTCCATGACCGAGACCGATACCGTACTCGTCGAACGCGATGGACCGGTGACCATCGTCTCGATCAATCGCCCGCATTGCCGCAACGCCGTCGATGGCGCCACCGCGCGCAAACTGTTCGATGCGTTCCTGGCATTCGACGCCGATGCCGAGGCGTCGGTCGCGGTGTTCACCGGCACCGGCGGATATTTCTGCGCCGGCGCCGACCTCAAGGCGGTGGCGTCGGGCGATCCCAACAAGAAGCGCGAGATCGGGGCGCACAACTCGATCGCGCCGATGGGGCCGAGCCGGCTGCGGCTGTCAAAACCCGTGATCGCCGCGGTGGAAGGGTTTGCGGTCGCCGGCGGCATGGAGCTGGCGCTGTGGGCGGACATGCGCGTGGTCGCCGAGGACGCCACCTTCGGCATCTTTTGCCGCCGCTTCGGCGTGCCCTTGATCGATCTCGGCACCATCCGGCTGCCACGGCTGATCGGCCATTCCCAGGCCATCGACCTTATTCTGACGGGGCGTCCGGTCGGCGCCCCCGAGGCGTTACACATGGGGCTGGCCAACCGACTCGTTCCCAGCGGCGAGGCCCGCGCGCACGCGATCGCGCTGGCGAAGGATATCGCCCGCTTCCCGCAAACCTGCCTGCGTGCCGACCGGCTCTCGGCGTTGCGGCAATGGGACCTGTCGGAGGAGGAGGCGATCGCCAACGAGATGCGCGGCGGGCTCGAGGTCATCGCTTCCGGCGAGACGCTGTCCGGCGCGACCCGCTTTGCCTCCGGCGTCGGCCGTCACGGCGCGTTTGGCGCGAGCAGAGCCGACTGATCAACCTGAGCTATCGCCGCCGGCTGATACGGGAATCATCACCGAGGGGGTTGCGCGAGTTCCATCGCGGGCCCTGTCGCAAAATGTGGTTGTCCAGATGCGCCGCACTCGTCTACCACTAACGCCGGTGGTGGGGACAAGCGTGGTCAGTCAATCCGTCAGTCTCGGTCCGGGCCTGCGCTCGGCGCTGAACAACGTTCTCGGCGGCAGCGCCGCCAGCGTCCTGACCGTGACGTTCGGACTGTCCTACTCGCTGCTGATCTTCGCGGGTCCGCTTGCGCCCTATTTGTCCTACGGCGTCGCCGCCACCTTCATTTCATCGGCGCTGCTGGCCAGTGTGATCGCGCTCGGCAGCTCAATTCCGTTCGCGGTCGCGGGTCCGGAGAGTTCCACCGCGGCGATGACGGCAATCCTGGCGTCGTCGCTGGTCGAACGAATAGCCGCCGCCGATCCGACGGCGCCGCTGCTGGCGCCGGTCATCATCACCCTTGGGCTCGCCAGCATCGCCACCGGCCTCGTGCTGTGCGGCTTCGGCATGACGCGGATGGGTCGCGCGATCCGCTATGTGCCCTATCCCGTGGTCGGCGGATTTCTCGGCGCCACCGGTTTACTGATTCTGTTGGGCGCGATCCGCGTCATCACCGGTCACCGCCTGCAATTGGCAACGCTCGATCAATTCGGAAACCTGCTCACATTGTCCGAACTGGCGGCCGCCTGCGCCATGGCCCTCATTCTCTATCTGACCTGGCATCGGTCCCGCACGCCGTTCGGACTGCCGGCCATTCTGATCGTCGGCGTGATCGCCGCGCATGTCGCATTCTGGCTGGTCGGCATCTCCCCGGCGGAGGCGCAGGCCGCGGGCTGGACGTTTCAACCCCCGCCGCGCGTCGACTTCATGCTGCCGTGGAGCACGTACGAGATCGGCCGCTATCCCTGGTACACGCTGCCGGAACTCTCGGGCAATTTGATCGCCGTCATCTTCGTTACCGCGACCAGCACCTTGTTCAACACCACGGGCGTCGAGGTGGCGGTCCAGCGCGAAGCCAATCTCGAGCGCGAGCTGAATGTCACCGGCCTTGCAAACATGCTGTCGGGCGCATTCGGCGGCTATACCGGCTGCATTTCCGTGAGCCGCACCGTGCTCAATTCCAAAGGCGGCGGGACCGGCCGGCTGTCCGGCCTGACGGTCGCCGCGATCTCGGCGCTGATGCTGGTCTTTGCGCCTACGCTGCTCGGCTATATGCCGAAATTCGTGCTCGGCGGCCTGCTGATCTATCTCGGCGCGGACGGGCTGCACAAATGGACCATTCAGTCGCGGCGGCGGCTTTCATCGATCGAATACCTGTCGCTGCTGGCGATCATCGTCATCATCGTGCAATGGGGTTTCATCGCCGGCATCTTGATCGGCGTCGTGATCGGCTGCACGACCTTTGCGCTGAGCGCCTCGCGCATCGATTCCATCAAATACAGTTTCGACGGCTCGGAATATCGCAGTTCACTGGACCGCTCGCGCGACGACCAGGCGGTGCTGTCGGCGCATGGCGGCAAGATTCAGGGCCTCAACCTGCAGAGCTATCTGTTCTTCGGCTCGGCCAACCGGCTCTACCAGCACGTCAAGACGCTGATCACGCGCCACCCCGAGTGCCGCTTCCTGGTGTTCGACTTCAAGCTCGTCACCGGCATCGATTCCTCTGCCGCCTACAGTTTCGACCAGATCAAGCGGACCGCCGACGATCTCGGCATCAGGCTTGTGCTGGTGCATCTGCCATCCGCCGCCGAGAAGGCGCTGCGATCGAGCGGGTTCGTCTCGCCGGAGGTCTCGATCGTGCCGGAACTCGATCACGCGCTGGAGTGGTGCGAAAACGAGATCATCGCGCAGCATCGCGGCCGCGAAGGCGAGGAAGCCAATTTGCGCGACTGGTTCACCCAGATTCTCGGGGCCGAGCAGGATGCCGCCGAATTGATGGGGCGCTGCGAGCGCCTCGAAGTCGGCGCCGGCGAGATCATCGTCAACGCCGGCGATGCCGCCGATTCCATGCATTTCATTCTCGACGGCCGGGTCGGCATCATGATTCCCACCGGCCAGGGCGGCATCGCGCGGGTGCGCAGCCTCGGCCGCTACACCACGATCGGCGAGATGGGCCTGGTTTCGCATGCGCCGCGCAGCGCGACCATCCAGGCCGAGGTCGCGAGCATTCTTTATGTCCTGAGCACGCATCAGTACGAGGCGCTCAAAAGCGAAAATCCGATGCTCGGCCAGAAACTCTTGACCTATTTCGTCACCGTGATGGCCGAGCGATTGATGTTTGCCAACCGCATGATCTCGGTGCTGAGACGGTAGATTCATCCCTGCTTTCGCAGGGACGACGCTAGAGTGGCTTTGCGTTTTGACGGTTCGCATGCTGAGATACCTCGCTCATGGGGATCATCGAAGATGACGGCAGATATTCTTGAGAACGACGTCAGGACGTTTACGACCCGCGATTTCCGCCTGCAAAGCGGGACCGTGCTGCCGGAGGTGACCATCGCCTACCGGACGCTGGGTCTGCTCGCGCCGAGCCGCGACAATGTGGTGCTGATCACGCATGGCAATACCAGCGGCCCGCAGATGATCGATCCTGGCGGATCGACCGGCGAAGGAAGCTGGAACGAGATCGTCGGCCCCGGCAAGGCGGTCGACACCAACCGCTATTTTGCGATCTGCCCGAACATGCTGGGCTCGTCCTACGGCTCGACCAATGCGGCGAGCGTCGATCCCATCACCGGCAATCGCTACGGACCGCGGTTTCCCGACATCACGGTGGGCGATATCGTCGCCACCCAGCGCGCGCTGCTTGCGTCGCTCGGGATCGAAAAACTGGTCGCGATCGTCGGCCCGTCCTATGGCGGGTTCCAGGCCTTTCAATGGGCGGTCGACTATCCCGGTGCGATGAAAGGCATCGCGGCGATCGTCACCTCGCCGCTGGTACTGCGCGAACGATCCGAGGGAAATGTCGCGCGTCTGCTCGCGACCCTGTCCAGGGATCCGAACTGGAACGGCGGCGACTATTACGATCACGGCGGCGTACTGGAGAGCATGATCCAGATCCGCGCCGCCACGCTCAAGACCTATGGG
>DATNMT010000561.1:0-2210 GCA_035602495.1 Bradyrhizobium sp. | reverse complement strand
AATATTACCGGGCGCATTGCCACCCGGCGCACTGGGTCGGACGAGGAAGTTATCCGACGTATGCTTGATGTCTGCGCGGCATCTTGCCGACTTTGCGGCGAAGAATGCCAGCGCCACACTCGCATGGAGCACTGTCGCATTTGCGCGGAGGCATGCAAACGCTGCCTACAGGCATGCGAAGAGGCAGGACGCAGCATGGTTCACTGAGCTTCCCTGAGGACCCACCCTCAGGGCGTCGGTCGCAACTCACTAGCAGCCTGTCGGACTTAACGCGACGCGGATGCGTGCGTTAGAAGGCGGAGACTGATTCGCGTCCTTCTCCGCCTGGACCTTTCGTACATGAGCAACTTCCGCCTGATCGACCGCGACACCGGGTTTCTGATGCCGCCGTTGGTGGACGATTGGTTGCCAGAGCGGCACCTGGCCCGTTTCGTGGTGGAAGTGGTCGAAGGACTTGATGTGCGGGCGATGACCGGCAGTTACCGTGGCTCTGGTGAGGCGTCGTATCACCCGCGACTGCTGCTTGGCCTGATCATCTATGGTTATGCCACCGGCGTGTTTTCCAGCCGCAAGCTGGAACGAGCGACCTATGATTCGGTGGCGTTTCGCTTCATCGCCGCCAACGAGCATCCTGATCACGACACCATTGCCGCGTTCCGGCGGCGCTTTCTCAGGCAGATCGAGACGCTGTTCGTGCAGGTGCTGGGCGTGGCCCGCGAGATGGGGGTGCTGAAGCTGGGAACGGTTGCGCTGGACGGAACCAAGATCCACGCCAACGCCAGCCGTCACAGCGCGCTGTCGTATGAGCACGCGGGCAAGATCGAGGCGCAACTCAAGGCCGAGGTGGCCGACCTCATGGCGAAAGCCGAGGTGGCCGATCAGGCAGACGTGCCGGACGGGATGTCGATCCCCGAGGAACTGGCGCGGCGCGAGCAACGTCTGGCGGCGATCGCCCGCGCAAAAGCCACGATCGAGGCGCGGGCAAAGGAGCGCCATGTGCGCGAGCGGGCCGAGCATGACGCCAAGATGGCGGCGCGCGCGGCCAAGACCGCGGCGACCGGCAAGAAGCCCGGCGGGCGGCCGCCGGCACCGCCGGTCGAGGGGCCTCTTCCCACCGATCAGGTGAATCTGACGGACGAGGAGTCGCGCATCATGCCGGTGGCGGGCGGCGGGTTCGAGCAGTGCTACAACGCGCAGGCGGTGGTGGCAGCGGGCAGCCTGCTGGTGATCGCGGCCGATGTGGTGCAGGCGCCGAACGACAAGCAGCAGCTTGAGCCGATGCTGGACAAGATCGCCGATCTGCCTGACGCGTTGGGCGAGGTCGGCGAGTTGCTCGCTGACAACGGGTATTTCAGCGAGGGCAATGTGAACGCCTGCGCCGCGGCGGGGATCGATCCGGTGATCGCGATGGGCCGCCAAGCGCATCATCCCTCGCTCGACGAGCGGTTCGCGGATGCGCCGCCGCGGCCGCACGACCCCACGCCGCTCGAGGCGATGAACCATCGCCTGCAGACTCCAGAGGGCAAGAAGCGCTACGCCTTGCGCAAGCAGACGCCCGAACCGGTGTTCGGCATCATCAAGTCGGTGCTTGGGTTCCGTCAGTTCCTGCTGCGTGGGCTCGACAATGTCCGCGGCGAGTGGAAACTCGTGACCATGGCGTGGAACATGAAGCGCATGTTCGTCCTGGCGGGCGCGATCTGAGACAGATCATGCCCTGTTTGCGTCGATTGGAGGCCCTACCGGCCGCCACGACCCGATCGAGGTGACCAAAATCGCCGCAGGCACGGATTTGACATCCCTACGTCACGCCAGCGGACGCCAACCTCCTCAATCGCGACCTATGCCGACCGATTGATCCGATACTCCACTCCGACAGACTGCTAGAGCAGAATCCGATCACTCTGGCTCATAGCCAGCAGCCTTGAACATGTTTGCGCATTCGTTCGGAGTGAATTGCGGCAACGCGTCGCGGATAGCGTCCCAGAGCGCCGGGATGGTGCGGGCCGCGGCCCTTCGCAGGCTCGCCTTCAGCTTGGCAAACGCGTTCTCAATCGGGTTGAAGTCGGGCAAGTAGGGCGGCAGAAGCCAGAGCCGGGCACCTGTCGCGTGGATCGCAGCACGGACGCCGGCGACCTTGTGGGCGGGCAGATTATCCATCACGACGGTCTGGCCTGGTCGCAGGGTGGGGACGAGCACCTGCTCGACATACG
>DATNMT010000544.1:0-3067 GCA_035602495.1 Bradyrhizobium sp. | reverse complement strand
GGTCGCGTCGGCGCCCATCTGCAGGTTCTCCGCCACGCTCATGCGCGGGAAAATCCGGCGGCCCTCCGGCGATTGCGCGATCCGCAGCCGCGCGATCTCATGGGTCGGCACGCCAGTGATATCGCGGCCGTCGAACAGGATCTTGCCGGAACGGGCGCGCGGCTTGCCGAACACCGTCATCATCAGGGTCGATTTGCCGGCGCCGTTGGCGCCGATCAGGGCGACGATCTCGCCCGGGTTGATTTCGAGGTCGACGCCCTTCAGCGCCTCGATCTTGCCGTAGGCGGCGCGAAGGTCCCGGATCGCGAGCAAAGGTGCTGTAGACGGCGCGGTCACGTTCCGCTCTCCATCACCGCGATGGCCTCTTCCTCGTCGGCGCCGAGATAGGCCGCGATCACCTTGGGATCGTCGCGAACGTCCTGCGGCGAGCCTTCGGCGATCTTGACGCCGTAATCCATCACCACGACGTGGTCGGAAATCTCCATCACCACACTCATGTCATGTTCGATCAACAGGATCGAGACGCCGTGGTCGGCGCGGATCGAGAGCAACAGCTCGCTGAGAGCTGCGCTTTCCCGCGCGTTCAGCCCGGCCGCGGGCTCGTCGAGGCAGAGCAAGGCCGGTTCGGTGCACATCGCGCGCGCGATTTCGAGGCGGCGCTGATCGCCGTAGGGAAGGTTGCCGGCGGCATCGTCGGCGCGCTCCAGCAGGCCGATGCGCTCGAGCCATCGCGTCGACTGTTCGATCGCGCGTTTCTCCGCCGTGCGCCAGGACGGCGCGCCGATCAACCCGAGAAAGGTAAGACCCGAGGCCAGCATCAGCGCGTTGTGCTGCGCCACCATCAGGTTTTCCAGCGCAGTCATGCCCGGGAACAGCCGGATATTCTGGAACGTGCGCGCGACTTTTGCCTGCTTCGAAATTCTGAAATCGTTCAGCCGCTCGAGTTGAATGGCGCGGCCGTCGTCGTGGGTGAGGCGCATCGAGCCGGCGGACGGCTTGTAGAAGCCCGTGATGCAGTTGAACACGGTGGTCTTGCCGGCGCCGTTCGGTCCGATCAGGGCGGTGATCTTGCGCCGCTCGGCCTCGAACGACAGATCGTTGACAGCGACGATGCCGCCGAAGCGCATCGCGAGATGATCGACGGTGAGGATGGTTTTGCCATCGCCGCTCATCCGTGCCCCTCCTTGACGAGGTCGGAGGAGATCGCCTGGCTGTGCTCAAGGTACACGGTCGGGGCGCGGTGGCCGATCAGGCCGCGCGGCCGCCAGATCATCAGCAACACCATCGCGACGCCGAACACCAGCATGCGATACTGTTCGAGCCCGCGGAACAATTCGAAGCCGCCGATCATGGCAAGCGCCGCCAGCGCGACGCCGAGTTGCGAGCCCATGCCGCCGAGCACGACGATCGCCAGCACCAGCGCCGATTCCTGGAAGGTGAAGGATTCCGGGCTGATGAAACCCTGACGCGTGGCAAAGAAGGCGCCGGCGAATCCGCCGAACATGGCGCCGGTCGCGAACGCCGTCAGCTTCGTCGTGGTGATGTTGATGCCGAGCGCACGGCAGGCGACCTCGTCCTCGCGCAGCGCCTCCCAGGCGCGGCCGATCGGCAGGCGCCTGAGCCGGATCGTCACCCAGTTGGTGAGCAGCGCCAGCGCCAGGATCAAATAGAACAGGAACACGATGCGGTGGGTCGGCGAGAACTCGATGCCGAGCTTGGCCGCCAGCCCGTCGTCGCCGGGGGTGAGGGGAATGCCGAACAAAGTCGGGCGCGGGATGCCCGAGACGCCGTTCGGGCCGCCGGTCAGGCTTTGCCAGTTGATGATGACGAGACGGATGATCTCGCCGAATGCCAGCGTCACGATGGCGAGATAGTCGCCGCGCAGCCGCAGCACCGGAAAGCCCAGCATCACGCCCCACAGGGCGGCGAGGATGCCGGCGAGCGGCAGGCAGACCCAGAACGACAATCCAAAGTTGGTCGCGAGCAGCGCGTAGGAATAGGCGCCGACTGCGTAGAACGCGACATAACCGAGGTCGAGCAGGCCGGCGAGACCGACCACCACGTTCAATCCCCATCCCAGCATCACATAGGTCAGCACGAGGATGCCGAGATCGAGTATGTAGCGCTGATCGTAGAAAATCACCGGCACCAGAACGGTGAAGATCAGGAGCAGCGGGGCGATCGCGCGGCGCGCCAGCGCCAGCGCGCTCGTGACCTCAGGCGGAACGATCCTGACGGTGCCGACCGGTCCCCACCAATGCCGCAATAATTCGATCGCGATGCTGCCGAAGAACACCGCCGCGACCATTTCGGCGAGATCATCGAACCGCGTCCAGTAGATCAGTTGCCCGGTGGGGCCGGCCTCGGTACGGATGCCGATCATCAGCGAAAACAGCACTAGCGCCACCAGCGCGCTGATCAGCGCTTTCTTGAAGATGAACGCGGCATCCAGGCCGCGCGCAGCGGGCGTCGGCTTGGGCACGGGTGCTGTCACGCCGACGCCCGTCAAACTTTTTCAACTTCGGGCCGGCCGAGCAGGCCCGTGGGCATGAAAATCAGCACGATGATCAGGATCGAGAACGCGGCGACGTCCTTGTATTCGACCGAGAAATACGCCGACCACAGCGTCTCGATCAGCCCGATTGCAAGTCCACCGAGCATCGCGCCGGGCAGCGAGCCGATGCCGCCGAGCACTGCGGCGGTAAACGCCTTGATGCCGGCGACGAAACCCATGAAGAAATCCACCAGGCCGTAATACAAGAGGTACATCATGCCTGCGACCGCGGCGAGCGCGGCGCCAATGACGAAGGTCATGGAGATGGTGCGGTCGACGTCGACCCCGAGCAGCGCGGCCATGGTCTGGTCCTGCTCGCAGGCGCGCATGTCGCGGCCGAGCCGCGTGCGCGACACCAGCCAGGTGAAGAGCGCGAGCAGCACGATGGTGGTGACGACCACGATGATCTGCACATTGGACAACCGCACCACGAAACCGCCCCGATCGAACAAGGTGTAACCGCCGGTGATGATCGGCGGCACCGGTTTGACGCGGGCGCCTTGCGCGATCTGC
>DATNMT010000517.1:0-13694 GCA_035602495.1 Bradyrhizobium sp. | reverse complement strand
TCGACCGGCGAGCGGGTCTCGATCTCCTCGATGATATGGCGCAAATGGCGTTCGAGATAATTGCCGGGATTGACCGACAGCGTGGAATCGTCAACCGGCGCGCCGTCCGAGATCATCATCAGTATCTTGCGCTGTTCGGAGCGTCCCAACAGCCGCTTGTGCGCCCAATCCAGCGCCTCGCCGTCGATGTTCTCCTTGAGTAGCCCCTCGCGCATCATCAGACCGAGATTCTTGCGTGCGCGCCGCCAGGGCGCGTCCGCCGACTTGTAGATGATGTGGCGCAGATCGTTGAGGCGGCCGGGATTAGCCGGCTTGCCGGCGGCAAGCCAGGCTTCGCGGGACTGCCCGCCCTTCCAGGCGCGGGTGGTGAAGCCGAGAATCTCGACCTTGACGCCGCAGCGCTCCAGCGTCCGCGCCAGGATATCCGCGCAGGTCGCGGCCACCGTAATCGGGCGCCCGCGCATCGAGCCGGAATTGTCCAGCAGCAAGGTCACCACGGTGTCGCGGAAGGTCGCTTCCTTCTCGTGCATGAACGACAGCGGGTGATAGGGATCGGTCACCACACGCGACAGCCGCGCGGGGTCCAGAATGCCTTCCTCCAGATCGAACTCCCAGGCGCGGTTCTGCTGCGCCATCAGGCGGCGCTGCAGCCGGTTGGCAAGGCGCGCCACGATGCCCTGCAGATGGGCGAGCTGCTTGTCGAGATAAGAGCGCAGCCGCTCCAGTTCGTCATGGTCGCAGAGGTCTTCGGCCGCGACCACTTCGTCGAATTTCGGCGCAAAGGCGTGATATTCCGGCCCGCGCGGCTCGTTGGCGTGGCGCGAATTCGGCCGCGTCGCTTCGCCCGGCGTCTCGTCGTCGCCGAGTTCGCCGTCATCGAAGGTGTCGGAGGTAGAGGCCTGCGCGCTTTCCATCGCGCTCTCCGACATCTCGTCCGAGGTGGCCTGGGCCTGGTCGGCGCTCATTTCCTGAGCGGCGTCAGAGTCGGGCGAGCCTTCGGCGCCGGACTGGTCGTTCTCGCCGTCGCGGTTGTCATCCTGGTTCTCGTCGTCGTCGGCCTCGGCGTTGCGGTCGTCGCCGAGTTCGAGCGCGGACAAAAGATCATGCACGGCGTCGCCGAATTTGGCCTGGTCTTCGGCGAGCCGGTCGAGCCGGTCGAGCCGCGCGCCGATCTTGTCTTCCAGAACCGGGCGCCACAGGTCGACCATCTTGCGGGCGGCCGTGGGCGGGGCCAGCCCGGTCAGGCGTTCGCGCACCAGCATCGCCAGCGCATCGGACAACGGCGCATCGGCGCGGTCGGTGATCTCGTCGAACTTGCCGCGATGGAAATGGTCGTCGAGCATCGCGGTGAGATTTTTGGCGACGCCTGCCATCCGGCGCGAGCCGAGCGCTTCGACGCGGGCCTGCTCGACCGCCTCGAACACGCCGCGCGCCTGCGGATTTCCGGGCATCAGCTTGCGGTGCACTTTCGGATCGTGGCAGGCGAGCTTCAAGGCGATGGAATCGGCATGGCCGCGCACGATCGCGGCATCGCGCCGCGTCATCTTGCGCGCCGGCTCCGGCAGCCGCGCCTTGCCTGGCGCAAGTCCCGGCCGCTCGGCGGCGAACGTCACCTCGAGCTCCGGCTTCTTGGCGATCGCGCGCAGGCAGGATGTCACCGCGCGCTTGAACGGCTCGGTCGGCGCTTCCTTCGATCCAGTGCGGAACTTCGAGTTCGATGTGCTCATAGCGTTTTTGTGAACCAATGGCGCGTCACGCCGCCCGGATAACCCTCGATCGAACCGAATTCCTTGTAACCGCATGCGCGGTAGAAACCCGGCGCCTGAAAACTCATCGTGTCGACATAGGACCGCGTGGCCCCAGAACGTCTCGCCTCGTCTTCAATCGCCCTTATCAGCTTTGTCCCGTAGTCCTTGCCGCGAAGCTTCTGCTCCATCCAGAACAACTGGATGAACAGCACCGTGGTCCAGACCTCGCCTATAATCCCGCCGACGATCTTGTCGCCTTCGCGCAGCGAGATGGCGAAGCGCTTGTATTTCTGCCTCCCCATCTTCTCGGTGTTATAGCCGATCAACCCGCCGAGCACCGCGCGCTTGGTCTTTCCGATCGTGCGCTCGACGGAAATCGCCGGCATCGCATCAGCTCATCGCCACGTTCACCGACGACTCCGCGAGCTCCACATTGAAGCAGCGCTGGTAGAATTCGGCGACCAGCGGCCGTTCCAGTTCGTCGCACTTGTTGAGGAAGGTGACGCGGAACGCAAAGCCGATGTCGCTGAAGATCTCGGCGTTCTCCGCCCAGGTGATCACCGTGCGCGGGCTCATCACCGTCGACAAATCGCCGTTGGCGAAAGCGTTGCGGGTGAGGTCGGCCAGCCGCACCATCTTGTTGACGATGTCGCGGCCCTCCTGGGTGCGATAGTGATGCGCTTTCGCCAGCACGATCTCGACTTCCTCGTCATGGGCGAGATAGTTCAGCGTGGTGACGATCGACCAGCGGTCCATCTGGCCCTGATTGATCTGCTGGGTGCCGTGATAGAGGCCCGATGTATCGCCGAGGCCGACGGTGTTGGCGGTCGAGAACAGCCGGAACGAGGGATGCGGCTTGATCACCTTGTTCTGGTCCAGGAGCGTCAGGCGGCCGGAGACTTCCAGCACGCGCTGGATCACGAACATCACGTCGGGCCGGCCGGCGTCGTATTCGTCGAACACCAGCGCGATATTGTGCTGCAGCGCCCAGGGCAGAATGCCGTCGCGGAATTCCGTGACTTGCTTGCCGTCCCGGACGACGATGGAATCCTTGCCGACGAGGTCGATGCGGCTGATATGGCTGTCGAGATTGACCCGTACGCACGGCCAGTTCAGGCGTGCCGCGACCTGCTCGATATGGGTCGACTTGCCGGTGCCGTGATAGCCCGTGACCATGACGCGGCGGTTCTTGGCAAAGCC
This sequence comes from Bradyrhizobium sp., assembly GCA_035602495.1. Classification (GTDB taxonomy): domain Bacteria; phylum Pseudomonadota; class Alphaproteobacteria; order Rhizobiales; family Xanthobacteraceae; genus Bradyrhizobium. The sequence continues at coordinate 10,746 of DATNMT010000517.1, read as the reverse complement.
GGCGAGAATGGCGAGCGTGGTGGCTCGATCGAAGCGGTAATCCGTATCGACATCGGGCACATGCGGATCGACTTCGGAATAGGCCGGCACCTCGAGGTCGCTGTCGATCCCGAATACCTGCCGCACCGACACCTTCATGTCGGGCAGACCGGCGAGCATCGGTCCGGCAGATTCTTGCGCTTTGGTCGTGGCGGCGGTCGTCATCAATCCTCCGAGGTCCCGGGCGCTCCCGAAACCAGATTTGCGTTGCGGCTGCGGATGGGTGCTGCCCGGAACCTATCAGAGAGCAACGGCCGGCAGAAGCCCGCGGCTTAATCAAAGTTCCGTTGCGTTATCATCAAGATAGGGGCTGGTCGCGAATTTTGGAAGGCTGCCCTGCGAATCACGCCGTACTTTTGCCGGCTCAATCTGGCCAACCCGGCCACTTGCCGGGGCTTTGATGGCACTTTCCACCCCCATCCTTACTTATGTTAGGTCCGCGCCGGGTCCGGACAACGGCAAAACAGGAATTTTGTGGCTTCCTACCTCGATCAATTGATTGCGTTCGTCTCGGCATATGCATGGCTTGCCTATCTGACGCTGTTCCTCGCCGCTCTTCTGGAGGCCGTTCCGGTGGTTGGCTCGGTGATTCCCGGCTCGACCATCATCCTGGCGCTGAGCGCGCTGATACCCGGTGGCCAGTTGCGGCTCGAATGGGTGCTGGCGGCCGCGGCGGCCGGCGCCCTGCTCGGCGACGGTTCGGCGTTCTGGCTCGGCCACCGCGCCAAACGTGAAATCCTCAACACCTGGCCGATATCAAACTATCCGCGCCTGGTCGCGCAGAGCGAGGCGTTCTTTCATCGCTGGGGCACGCTGGCGGTGTTCTTCGCGCGCTTCGTGCCGCCGATCCGCGCCTTCGTCCCGATCACGGCCGGCGCGCTCGGGATGCCGCCGTCGCGCTTTTACCCCGTCAACATCGCGGCGATCCTGCTGTGGGCGCCCGCGCATGTGTTTCCAGGCGTGCTGGCGATCCACGCCTTGCACCAATATGCCGGCATCCCGCGCCACGAGGCGGTCGGCAAGTATTACTGGATACTGGCGGTGATCGGCGGCGCAATCATCGTCGCACTAGCGACCTGGACGATCCGCCGCCGGCATGGCGCAGGCATGATCGAGCCGAAGGCGGAAGAGGTCCGAAAGGATTTTCGGTAAGGTTACGCCCTGCCGACCGCCGGGCTACGCCCCGGCGCCGGGCCGATATAGCGGGCGCGGGGTCGGATCAGCCTTCCATGCTGCAATTGTTCGCTGGCATGGGCGATCCATCCGACCGTGCGCGCCATCGCGAACAGCACCAGTTCGTTGCCGGGCGGCATGCCCAGCGTATGCACCAGCACCGCCAGCGCATAATCGATATTGACGAATTCGCCGGTCGCCTCCGCGATCCGCTCGGGGATTTCGCGCGTGAGTTTTTCCGCCGCGCCGGCGCGCGCCAGCGCATCGAGCAAGGATTGCGCGCGCGGATCGCCGTGCTTGTAGACGCCGTGACCGAAACCCGCGAACCGCTCGCCCAACGCGACGCGCTCGCGGATGATCGGGGCGACCTCGCGATCGGCCAGCGCCTTGACGAATTGCGCCGCCAGCACGCCGGCGCCGCCGTGTTTCGGGCCCTTCAACGCCACAAGGCCCGCGATCATCGCATCATAGAGATTCAATCCGGTCGATGCCGCGCAGCGCACGGTGAAGGCCGACGCGTTCAGCTCGTGCTCGGCGAGTAGCACCAGCGCGCGGCGGACCAGATCGGCGGCATGCTTGTGGTCCGGCGCCCAGGCCTTGGCGATCTGCAGATGCAACGGTTGCGGCGACGGCGCGCGGTTCAGCATGGTCGCGACCACCAGCCGCAGGATGCGGCCGCCGACCATCGCGCGCCCGTCGGGGGCGCGGGTGAAGGCGCGCGGATCGACGCTGGCGGCCAGCGCCAGCACGGCGACCGCGCGGTCGATCGGCGAAGCCTGGCGCGCGGCCTCGGCGATCGCGCGCATCGCGTCCGAGACATGCGGGCAATTGTCGGGGGCGAACGGATCGACGCCGGTCACATCCCACAGCAATGTCGCGGCGTGTTCGAGCGTATCCTTCTGCGCAAGATCGATGCAGTTGACGCCGCGGTAGATCGGCCCGTCCTCGGTGATGGTCGCGATCGCCGAATCCATCACCGGCAGATCGGCATCAAAGCTTCGCATGCTGTGCGGTTCCGGCGATGGCGTGCGGCGTTCCTTCAGGCCCCGGACGTCCTCGGCGCGATAGCGATGGCTGCGCGAGTCCTGCGACGGCTCCGAGCGGATCAGGCCGCGGCTGACATAGGCGTAGAGCGTGGCCGGCGAGATCGCGAGCTCGGCCGAGGCCTCGCGGGCGGACAGGTAAAGGCCTGAGGTTTTTTTCATATTGATTTACATAATCAAGATTGATCAATCTGTCGAGAGGGTCGACCTTTGAAGCATTCAGAAGGAGCCCCGCCATGAACCTGCAACTTTCCAAGAGCCCGGTCGGGCTGGACGGCATTTCCGCCGCCGAAACCGTGCTCAGCCATGTCGATGGCGAGCGCGGCGAGTTGATCATCGCCGGCGAGCGCGTCAGTGACCTCGTGCGCAAGACCAGTTTCGAGGGCGTGACCGCACGGCTGTGGAGCGGTGGCACCGGCCAGCCGATGGCCGAGGCCAGCGTGCGCGCCGCCCTCGGCGCCGCCCGCGAACGCGCCTTCGCGCGGCTGCCGGACCTGCTCGGAATCACCCGGGGCCTGTCGATCGTCGACGGATTTCGCGCGGCGATCGCTGGACTTGGCGCGGAAAACGGGTTGCCGCATGAGGCCACCATCGTCGGCGCGTTTCCGGTGATCGCCGGCGCGCTGGTGAAGCGCGCCAGGGGCAATGATCCCGTCGCGCCCGACCCGACCGTCAGCCATGCCGCCGACACGCTGTCGATGATGCTGGGCCGCAAGCCCGATGCGCGCGAGGTCGCGGCGCTCGACGCTTATTTCGTCACGGTGTGCGATCACGGCATGAATGCCTCCACCTTCACGACGCGCGTCGTGGCCTCGACCCAGGCCGACCTGTTCGCGGCGGTCACTGCCGGCTATTGCGCGCTGACCGGACCGCTGCATGGCGGCGCGCCGGAGCCTGTGCTGGAAATGCTCGATGCGATCGGCTCGAGCGAGCGCATCAAGCCATGGGTCGACGGCGCATTGTCGCGCGGCGAGCGGCTGATGGGTTTTGGGCACAAGATCTATCGAGTCCGCGATCCGCGCGCCGATGTGCTGAAGGGCGCGATCGAGCGGCTCAAGGGCGGCGGCCAGGATCTGCCGTTCGCCGCCGAGGTCGAGAGCTATATCCGCGCGGCGCTGCGGCGGGAAAAGCCGGACCGGCCGCTCGACACCAATGTCGAGTTCTTCACCGCGATCCTGCTCGATGCGCTGGCGATCCCGCGGCAGGCCTTCACGCCGATCTTCGCGGTCGCCCGCTCCGCCGGCTGGACCGCGCACGCCCACGAGCAGCAACGCACTGGCCGGCTGATCCGGCCGAGCTCGGCCTATATCGGCCCGTTGCCGGATTGAGAGGCCTGCAACATCCTGCGGTCGTGTGTTAGCTTTCGCTCGGAAGCTCATCACCTATCGACAAGGCGCGCGGGAAGACCGACAATGCAACGCCGCGAGTTCATCACGCTTCTCGGCGGCACCGCGGCGACCTGGCCGCTCGCGGCGCATGCGCAGCCGGCGCTGCGGGTGATTGGATTTATGGGCGGGAGTTCGGCTTCCACCCAGGGTCCTTGGACCGCCGCTTTTTCGCAGCGGCTACGCGAACTCGGTTGGATCGAGGGTCGTACCGTAGCAATCGAGTACCGGTGGGTGGAGGGGAAAGCCGAGCGCGTCGCGGAGATCATCGCCGAGTTCATCCGACTCAAGGTCGACGTCATTGTCACCCATTCAAATCCGCTCGTCGCTGCGGCAAAGCAGGCGACATCGACCATCCCGATCGTATTCGGAGCCGCCGGCGATCCGGTCAGCACCGGGCTGGTCGCGAGCCTTGCGCGGCCCGGCGGCAACGTCACCGGACTGTCGCTTCAACAGACCGATACTGCCGGCAAGCGACTGGAACTGTTGCGGGAGGTCGTCCCCGGTTTCCGCAGGTTGGCGATCATGGCCAAAATCGACAATGCCGCCGCGGCGCTGGAAATGGCCGACGTTCGCGCGGCGGCTGGCGCGCTCGGCATCGAATTCACACTGGCGGAAATCCGGCGAGCCGCGGATATCGCTTCCGCCTTTGAGGCCCTCAAGGACCACGCAGACGCGCTCTATGTCTGCAACGACCCGTTCCTGAACGCCAACGCGACACGCATCAATACGCTGGCGGCGGCCATGCGACTGCCGACGATCTTCAATTTTCGCGAGAACGTCGAAGCGGGCGGCCTGATGTCCTACGGGGCGGACGTCCCGGATCTGTTCCGCCGCGCCGCCGACTATGTCGACAAGATCCTGCGCGGGGCGAAACCCGGCGATATTCCGGTCGAGCAGCCGACCAAGTTCGAATTGGTCTTCAACCTCACAACCGCCAGGGCGCTCGGCATCGACATCGCGCCCACGCTGCTCGCCCGGGCCGATCAGATTATCGAGTAACACGCACCGTCGTCCCACTTTGGACAGCGGGACGGCGGCAGCGCGGATCGATCACGCCGTGCGGTACAGCACCCGGAACTGCGGCGGCGTCGGATTGACCACGAGCCTGGCCTCCACCGGCAGGATCGCGATCACCTGATCGGCGGAGATGCCGCGCTCGATCAGCTTGGCGTTGAGCGCGTCGATTTTGGCCTCGGTGAACATCTCACCCACGACGGCACTGTTGGAGAGCGAGGCACGCTGCGGCACGGTCATGATCGACTTCCTTTTCTGTTGAGGATGCAGGTTCTCACTCACTCCGCCGCCTGCGCGGTGGAGAGATCGCTGGCGGCGAGCCCCATGCGGGTGGCGACGCCGATGCCGTAATCCGGATCGGCGCGATAGAAATGCGCCACCTGGCGCTTGACGATCTCCGTCGGCACGCCGTCCATCGCCGCCTTGATGTAGTGGAACAGCTGTTCCTTTTGCTCCGCGCTCATCAGGCGGAACAGGTCGCCTACCTGGCGATAGTCGTTATTGCCGTCGCGGTGGTTGTAGCGGTCGGCATTGCCCGAGATCGCAAGCGGCGGCTCCTTGACGCTGGCGTCCTGCACCGGGCCGCCCATCGAGTTGGGCTCGTAATAGGCGTCCGGGTTGGAATGGCCGGCCAACCGCGCGGCGGCGTATGGGTCCCGGCTCAAGGCCGGGACGACGACAGAGATCAGCTCGCGCCGCGCACGACCGTCTTGAGATAATTATACGCCTTGATGATCTCGATCAGGCGATCCTCGGTGGAGCGGTCGCCGCCATTGGCGTCGGGGTGGTGCTGCTTCACCAGCGCCTTGTATTTCGCCTTGACGGTTTCCAGCGTCGCGTCCGAGCCGAGCCCCATCACCTGCAGCGCCTTGCGCTCGGCGTTGAACACCTTTCGGGTCTCGACCTTGGCCTCGGCGCCCGCGCCGGGGCCCGGCCGCCAGCGGCCGCGGCCGTTGAGCTCGGAGAACATGCTGAACGGATCGGAGGCGCCTTCGAGGTCGGCCTCCACGCCGCCCTTGCCCTTCTTGGCGCTGGTATTGGCGCCCATTTTCCAGGTCGGACGATGGCCGGTCAGCGCATCCTTCTGGTAGCGCGCGACCGCATCCGCATTCATGCCCTGGAAGAAGTTATAGGACTGGTTGTATTCGCGGACATGGCTGAGACAGAAGTGCCAGTATTCCTTGTCGTTAGACCGGCCCTTGGGCGCGCGGTGCGGCCCCTTGTTCTTGCACTCCGGCCATTCGCACATCGCGGATTCTTCCCGCGCGGCCGCCTGCTGCTTCGCGCTCAGCTTGTTGGGCTTGATGCGAATGGAATCGAAGAATTTTGATGAATCAATCGGCATGACTGACTATGACAACGCAATGCGAAAAGCTTCAAGTCTTGACATTGCGAAACCTTCTCTTTCGTTGCGCCATTGACGAATGGCAGTCACGGACGTATTGCCGCCGTCATGAGCACCAGAGACACTATCACAAACAAGTTGCGCGAAGCTTTCGCGCCGGAAAGCCTCGACGTCACGGACGAATCACATCTGCATGAGGGCCATGCCGGCCACAGGCCGGGCGGCGAGACGCATTTCAGGGTGTATATTGTGTCGCCGGCCTTCCGGGGGAAGAGCCGGATCGAGCGCCACCGCATGATTAATGCGGCGCTGGCGGGGGAACTGGCGGGCTCCGTCCACGCGCTGGCGATCCAGGCGCAGGCGCCGGGAGAAGCCTAGCCGTCCTACCCGCCACCAGGTCTCGGCCTCGGCGAGCCCGATGACAAAAGGGAACGCCTCAAAACGACGTTCCTGCCCGCTTCGGCTTCTTTTCCTCGACCTCGGCCTCGCGAGCGACCGCGGTGATCCGCAGCGCGGTGATGCGGTTGCGTTCGCGGCGCAGGACGCGGAAGCGGAAGCCGTGGAAGGTGAAACTCTGGCCGCGTTCCGGGATCGAGCGCGCCTCGTGGATCACAAGGCCTGCGACCGTGGTCGCCTCCTCGTCGGGAAGATGCCAGTCCATCGCGCGGTTGAGATCGCGGATCGGCACCGAGCCGTCGACCACCACCGAGCCGTCAGGCTGGGCGCGGACGCCCGCCACCACCACGTCGTGCTCGTCGGAAATATCGCCGACGATCTCTTCCAGGATGTCCTCCAGCGTCACCATGCCTTCGACTTCGCCGTATTCGTCGACCACCAGCGCGAAATGGGTCTTGCGGCGGCGGAAGGCTTTCAGCTGTTCGGAGACCGGGCGCATCTCCGGCACGAACCAGGGCGGCAGCGCGATGGTCGAGACATCGATCCGGGAGGTATCGCCTTCCGAGGCGCGGATCGCACGCAACAGATCCTTGGCGTGCAGCACGCCGATGATGTTTTCCGGCTTGTCGCGCCACAGCGGAATCCGCGTGTATTCGGTGGCCAGCACCTCGCGCACCAGCTCCTCCGGCGGCAGGTCGGCGTTGATCATCACCATTTCGGTGCGATGAACCATCACGTCGGAGACCTGCAACTCGCTCAGATCCAATAGTCCGCCGAGCATGTCGCGATCCTGCTTCTCGACGCCTCCCTCGTGATGAATCAGGTCCACCGCGCCGCGCAGCCGCTCGGTCGGCGACAGAATCGGCTGGTTGTGACCGATCTTGATACCGAGCAGCTTCATCAGCGCGCGGACGATCGCCTCGACAATGGTGAGCAGCGGCCCGAGCAGGTAGACCATCAGCTTCATCGGGCGTGCGACCAAGAGCGAGACCCGGTCCGGCGCGTTGATGGCAATGGTCTTCGGCAGCACCTCGGCGAAGATCACGACCAATACCGTCATCAGGCCGGTGGCGTAGAGCACGCCGACCTCGCCGAACCAGGCGGTGAAGATCCCGGTCGCCAGTGCCGAGGCGCCGATATTGGCGATGTTGTTGCCGAGCAGCAGCGCGCCGATCAGCCGCTCGCGCATTCCGAACAGGCTGGAGACGACGGCGGCCTCGCGATTGCCCTGCTTCGACAGCCGCAGCATGCTCGCGCGCGACGCGCCGGTCAGCGCGGTCTCGCTGGCCGCGAAGAACGCGGAGACCAGAAGACAGGCGACGACGATGGAGATTGCAAACCAGTCCATGACGCGGTTTTCACTTCATCTATTGTTGGAGCATGATCCGGATCACGCCCTAAATTTCAGTCGCGAGCCTGGTTTTGAGAAATTCGCGAACCAGCGCAGGCTCGACGTCGGGAGCAATCACGGCGCGGCCGACCGCTTCCAGCAGGATGAAGGTGAGCCGGCCGCGCTTGACCTTCTTGTCCTGCGCCATCAGCGCCATCAGCGCGTCGGCGTCGGCGATGCCCTCCTGGGCAAAACCCGCAATGTCCTGCAGACGGGTGGGCAGGCCGACCTCGGCAAGGTGACGTTTCACCCGCGCCGCGTCGGTTGGCCCGATCATCCCGAGCTCGGCGGATAATTCCGCCGCCAGCACCATGCCGACGGCAACACCCTCGCCGTGAAACAGCCGGTCGGAAAACCCGGTGGCGGCTTCCAGCGCATGGCCGAACGTATGGCCGAGATTGAGCAGCGCGCGCTCGCCGGTCTCGCGCTCGTCGCGTGCGACGATCGCGGCCTTGGCGCGGCAGGAGGTGGCGATGGCGTGTTCGCGCGCGGTGCCGCCGGCGAAAATATCGCCGTGGTTGGCCTCGAGCCAGGCGAAGAACGCCGCGTCGCCGAGCACGCCGTATTTGGCGACTTCGGCGTAACCGGCGCGGAACTGGCGCGGCGGCAGCGTATCGAGGACCGCGGTATCCGCGATCACTAGCACCGGCTGGTGAAACGCGCCGAGCAGGTTTTTTCCCTGCGGCGAATTGATCCCGGTCTTGCCGCCGACGGAAGAATCGACCTGCGCCAGCAGCGAGGTCGGCACCTGCACGAAATCGACGCCGCGGCGCAGGATCGCCGCCGCAAAGCCCGCGAGATCGCCGACAATGCCGCCGCCTAGCGCGATCACCAGATCGTTGCGCTCGATCCTCGCGGCAATCAGCGCTTCAGAGACTTTTTCGAGCCCGGCATAGGTTTTCGAACCCTCGCCTTCCTCGACGATAATGCGCGAGCTGGCGATGCCGGCCTCCGCCAGCGAGCTTTCGGTCTTTTCCAGCCAATGCCTGGCAACATTGCGGTCGGTGACGATGGCGGTGCGCACGCCCGGTCGTAACGCGGCAAGGCGACTGCCCAATGATGGCAGTACGTCGCGGCCGATCACGATGTCATAGGCGCGCTCGCCGAGCGCGACATCGACGATCGTGGCATCGGAATGTTTCAGGGGCGCGGTCATTGGGTGGCGCTCAACGGGTTCGATGCTGGTTCCGCGGCGCCGCCGCACAAAAGCGCGTGCAGAGCCTCGATGCACTCGTCGACGATTTTCTCGTGCGGCACGTCGCGCGACCAGATCGTGATGTCGGCGTGCTGATAGACCGGCTCGCGCTCCTCGATCAGGCGCCCGACGGTGGCGGCGGGATCGGCGGTTTGCAACAGCGGGCGGTCGGCACGGCGCTTGACGCGCTTCATGATGATATCGGCATCCGCCTTGAGCCAAAGCGAGACCGCCTTCTCGCCGATCCGGTTGCGGGTGTCCTCGCGCATGAAGGCGCCGCCGCCGGTGGCAAGCACCGCGGGGCCGCTGTCGAGCAGGCGCGCGATCACCCGGGCCTCGCCGTCCCTGAAATGCGGCTCGCCGTGAATTTCGAAAATGTCCGGTATCGACATGCCGGCCGCCGCCTCGATCTCGCTGTCGGCGTCGAGAAACGGCAGCCTCAGCCGCGCCGACAGCCGCCGTCCGATGGTGGATTTGCCGGCCCCCATCATGCCCACCAGCACGATCGACCGCGTTCCCAGCGCCGCCATGATCTCGGCGTCCTGGGCCGCGGTGGTGCCGGATGGGTGAATGGTCTCGGGCATCTATTCGGCTCATTCGCCACAGGAATTGCAGCGTTCCGCGCCACCTATACTACCCCCGCCGATACCGTTGCCAGAGGCTCTTGCAACGGAGGGGCGAACATGTTGGTAGTCGGGCTCGGCAATAACACACATTTCAATGGTTAATTCGCCGCCTGAGGCTCGCTGATGCCCAGCCTGTTTCGCTTTCTGACGGTCGTCGCGGTGATCGCCGGTATCGTCTATGGCGTGATCTTCGCGCTGGCGAATTTCGTCAACCCGAAGCCGCGGGAAATAACCGTCACCATCCCGGCCGACAGGTTCCTCAAGAAATAGCTGCTAGATCATGATGCGATTAAGTGGAATCGCATCATGATCTCATCTTTTTGTTTGAGCATGATCTTTTCGGAAAACCGGTTCCCACTTTTCCGGATCATGCTCTAGGGTGGCGGGATGCGCGCCAGGACCTCGGACCCCAAGCTGATCAACCTGTTCCTCGACATGCTCGCCGCGGAACAGGGCGCGGGCCACAACACGCTCGATGCCTATCGCCGCGACCTCGAAGATTTCTCGGGATTTCTGGTCGGCAGCGGGCAGGCCTTTGCCAACGTCGAAACCCAAATGCTGCGGGATTACCTCGCCGACCTCGATTCGCGCGGCTTCAAATCGTCGAGCGTGGCGCGGCGGCTGTCGGCGCTGCGGCATTTGTTCCGCTTCCTGCTCAACGAGCGGATTCGCAGCGATGATCCGGCCGCGATCCTGTCCGGACCGAAGCGCGGGCGCGGCCTGCCGAAAGTGCTGTCGATATCCGATGTCGATCGCCTGCTGGTGCGTGCCAAGGAACTGACCGTCGCGCCGGAAGCCTCGCCGCCGCAGCGGCTTCGCGCCATGCGGTCATATTGCCTGCTGGAGGTGCTCTACGCCACCGGTCTGCGGGTATCGGAATTGGTGTCGCTGCCGCTTTCGGCCTCGCGGCGCGACGCCCGCATGATCGTGGTGCGCGGCAAGGGCAACAAGGAGCGCCTGGTGCCGCTGAACGAGGCGTCGCGGCAGGCGATGGCCGATTACCTCGCCGCCATGGAAGCGCTGAAGCCGGAGAGGAAGAAGAACGCCGCAAGCTCGAAATGGCTGTTTCCCTCGTTCGGCGAGAGCGGACATCTGACACGGCAACATTTCGCGCGCGACCTGAAAGAGCTCGCGGCC
>DATNMT010000486.1:0-5987 GCA_035602495.1 Bradyrhizobium sp. | reverse complement strand
ATGGTCAAGCCTAGACGCTGTTGCGACCGTCACGTGCGGTCGCGTAGGATGGAGCCAGGCCGCAACCGGGGAGTATGGGACATGCATGTCGGGCTTACGATGTTTCCGACGGATTACGCGATACCACCGCACGAGCTTGCCGTGGCGGCGGAGGCGCGAGGTTACGAGTCGTTGTGGTTGCCGGAGCACAGTCACTCCCACCAGTCGCAAATCGCCGTGGCCCGGCGGCGCCGAGCTGCCGAAGTATTATTACGATACCTACGATCCGTTCCTCTCGCTGGCCGCTGCCGCCGCGGTGACGAAAACCATCAAGCTTGCGACGGGGATCTGTCTTGTCGTCGAGCGTGATCCCATCCACACCGCCAAGGAGGTATCGACCGTCGACCAGCTTTCCTCGGGCCGCTTCATTTTCGGCGTTGGCGGGGGTTGGAACGAGGAGGAGATGGCCAATCACGGCACTGCGTTTGCAACCCGCTTCAAGCTGATGGGTGAGCGGATCCAGGCGATGAAGCAAATCTGGACGCAGTCGACGGCGGCATTCGACGGCGAATTGGTTAAGTTCGAACCCATGATGCAGTGGCCCAAACCGGTTCAAAAACCTCACCCGCCCATCGTTGTTGGGGGCGCATTCCCCCACGCAGCAAGACGGGCGATCGCCTACGGCGACGGTTGGATTCCGATCGGCGGGCGCGCGCTGGATCCGCTCGAGGTGCTGCCGCAATTCCGTCAAATGGCAAAGGACGCTGGCCGCGATCCCGCGTCGCTCTCCTTCAACGTCTTCGGGGTGCCCCGAGACCTGGAGGTGCTAAAACGCTACCGTGACGCCGGCGTGGATCGGGTGGTCCTGATGCTTCCGCCCAAGCCCCGGGACGCGATTTTGCCCATTCTGGACGAAGGCGCCGCCCTTGTGACGGCTCTCTAGAGAGTCTCTGAGTCCGTGATCACCCCTGGAAGCGGACATCGCGCCTTTGGCTGTTTCGAGTGGCGGAGAGCACAACATGAAGACAACGAGGAGTTGACGGAGGAAACGAATGGATTTCGGCATCGCCCTGCCAACGGCCGCAGATTCCTGGAGGGTCACCAAGGAAGCTGAGGAGCTCGGCTTCACCCATGCTTGGTTCTACGACACTCAGATGCTGAGCGCCGATTGCTTCGTCGCCATGGGCGCGGCGGCCGTGAATACCAGGCGCATCCGCCTCGGCACCGGCGTGCTGGTGCCTTCGAACCGCATTGCCCCGGTCGCCGCCAATGCGCTGGCGACACTGAACCAGCTCGCGCCGGGCCGCATCGACTTCGGCGTCGGCACGGGCTTCACTGCGCGGCGAGCGATGGGCTTTGGCGCGATCAAGGTAAAGGACATGGAGACCTACATCCACCAGGTCTACGGCCTGCTGCGCCGCGAGACGGTCGAGTTCGAGATGGAAGGGCAGAAGAAAAAGATTCGTTTCCTCAATCCCGAGCTGCCTCTGTTCAACACCAAGGATCCGATCGCGCTCCATCTCTCGGCCTTCGGGCCGCGCACCCAGGCGCTGACAGCCAGGCTCAAGGCGGGCTGGATCAACTTCGTCGGCAATGTCGAGAACGGCATTAAGGAAGTCGAGGCCATGCGCGACGCCTGGTCGAAAGCCGGCCATGCGATGGGCGATCTTCGGGCGACGGCGTTTGCGCTAGGCTGCGTGCTGAAAGACGGTGAACCCGCTGATTCCGAACGTGCGATGGCACAAGCGGGCCCGCGCGCGGCAGTTATGCTGCATCGCGCGGCGGATGAGGCGCTGGCCGGACTGGCGCCAGGTGTGACGATGGTGTCCAGGACTAGGCCCGAGATACAAGGCTATGTCGACCTAGCGCGCGACTTCGAGCCCAAGGATGCGCCCTACCTGCAGAACCATCGCGGGCACTTGATGTTCGTAAAGCCCGAGGAGAAGCGCTTCGTGAGCGCCGAGTTAATCAGCGCCACCTCTTTTGCGGCAAGCGAGGCCGAGATCAAGCAGCGCATCGAGGCGCTGCGCAGCGCGGGCTACACGCAGTTCACCATCCAGCTCGTGCCCGGACATGAACACGCGCTGGCTGACTGGGCGCGCATCCGAAAAGCGTTCGCCTAAGGTGCTTAAGGCCTGAGTCGGCGAAAGGCTAGATCGTTTCGTTCCCTCCGCCGCCACCTGGGCTCGACAGGGTTCCGAAACCCGCCCCACGTATCGGCAAAGCAGGCTTGAAATGGAGTAGGGCGATGGGGAGCCAGATGGAGGCAGAGTCTTACGACTATATCGTGACCGGCGCCGGGTCTGCCGGCTGTGCGGTGGCAGCGCGGCTTTCGGAGACGGGGCGCCACCGGGTGCTCCTGCTCGAAGCGGGCGGGCGCGACAGCTCACCATGGATACACATTCCAGTTGGCTATTACCGGCTCTTCACACACAAAACCTACAATTGGAGGTTCGAGAGTGAGCCCGTTGCCGGCCTCAACGGGCGCACCTCCTACCAGCCGCGTGGCAGAATGCTCGGCGGGACGAGTTCGCTTAACGGCATGGTCTATATGCGCGGGACGGCGGCCGACTACGATGGCTGGCGTCAGCTCGGCTGTGTCGGCTGGGACTACGAAAGCGTTCTGACTTTCTTCCGCAAGGCCGAAAACCAGGAGCGGGGTGAGGACGAGTTCCACGGCGTCGGTGGCCCGCTCAATGTAACCGACGCACACTACAAGCACGAAATCATTGATGCGATCATCGAAGCGGCCGTCCAGGCCGGCATTCCGCGCAATCGCGACTTCAACGGTGCGACGCAGGAAGGCGCCGGATACTATCAGGCAACGGTCGGCAAGGGGCGCCGATGGAGCGCCGCGACCGCCTATCTGAAACCGGCTAGAGGGCGCCGGAACCTGGTGGTCAAGCCGAACGCGCATGCGACACGAATCGTCATCGAGAACGGCCGCGCCGTTGGCGTCGAGTTCCGCACGTCCGGTGGCATGGAGATCGCCAGAGCCAAGGGCGAGGTGATTGTCTCCGGCGGCGTTTACGGCTCGCCGCAACTGCTGCTGTTGTCCGGCATCGGACCGGGTGGCCATCTGAACGAGATGGGTATCGAGGTCACGCACGACCTCGCTCCGGTCGGCGCCAACCTGCACGACCACTTTAATTCGTATGTCGCCTGGCGCTCGACCAAGACCGGCACCTTCAACGAGCTCCATCGCTCGCCACTCCGAAAGCTTGCGGCCGGCGCCAGATACCTGGTTGGACGAGATGGGCCGATGACAGCCATCGCCACGCACGCCGGCATCCTGACCCGCACGGACCCCCGCTTCGATCGTCCCGATCTCCAGATCAATACGTATCTCTGGTCGATCGAGACCCGAGACCGCAGCGGCATGCACCCTCATAAATGGCCGGGGTTCAGCATGTCTCCCGTTCACTTGCGTCCGGAAGGTCGCGGGCTGGTGAGCCTCGCAAGCCGCGACCCGTTCGCCCCGCCGAAGATTGAGTTCAAGTTCATGGAGACCGCACATGACGTCGATGCCATGATCCGCGGCGTTCGGCTGGCGCGAAAGCTCGCGGAACAGCCAGCGCTCAAGCCATATATCGCGGAAGAGGTGGTGCCGGGGCCCGCCGTCCGATCGGACGAGCAACTCATTGAGGACATCCGCAATCGCGGCGTCTCGAACCTGCATCCTGTCGGCACCTGCAGGATGGGCACGGGTCGCGACGCGGTCGTGGATCCCCGTCTGCGGGTACATGGCATTCGAGGGCTGCGCGTTGCCGATGCCTCCATCATGCCTCTGGTTGTCGGCGGCAACACCAATGCTCCTTCGATCATGATCGGGGAGAAATGCGCAGCTATGATCCTGGAGGATGCCTGATTTTTTTCCCACAGTGGGCGCAATTTGCTGACGGCTTTGACCCCGCGCCACCAGCTTGGCATTTGATTCAAGGCCGTTTCATTCGGATATGAGATCTTACGGAACGTCGATGTCCGCTTTTCCAAAAACGGACACGGTCAGATAATTTGCTCACGTCCGTTTTGTGCGAACAACAGACTTATCGATTGCAAAAACAACAGCAACGTCGTCACTCTACAAGCGCCAAATCGGCTTGCTCTTGAAGCCGGAATTGGCCGATCCGCCGCCCGATGGTATGTTCCCTGCAGCTTTGAAGGAGGGCACGATGGCTGAAGCGAAACTCGCTCCGAACCTGCCGGACTGGATGGTCGAGCACGCGAACCGCTATCTCGCTAGCGGCGGAACCGACGGGCACATGTACAAGACAACCGTGCCCCAGCGAGGTGAGATCACGGCGCCGGCACTGCTGCTGACCACCACCGGCCGCAAGTCTGGCGATAAATTCATATTCCCGCTGTTTTACGGAACGGACGGCGGCAGCTACTTCGTAATCGCCTCAAAGGGAGGCGCGCCCCAACACCCAGGGTGGTATCGCAATATTCTGGCGAACCCCGACGTCGAAGTACAAGTCGGGACCAAGAAAATGAACGCGCGGGCCAGGACAACGGCGGGCGAGGAACGCCTCCGACTTTGGAAAAAGGCGCTCGAATTTTGGCCGCCCTATGCCGACTATCAGCTCAAGACCGAGCGCGAGATACCGGTGGTCGTGCTGGATCCAGTCCATTAGGTAGGGCTTATCATTGGCGACAGTAAGCGAATCCAAATACGCTTCAGACTCTCACGCGTTCGCGTAAGGCCTGATGATCTCCTCGCCGAAGCTGGCCAGCGTCGTTTCGAGATCGGGCAGGAATGCCGTCACTGGCAGCGCAAGGCGGCCCGCGCCCCGCGCGATGCGCTCCTCGACGGCCGCGCGCGGGTCGGAGCCGGAATTCGGCAACGCACCGGGACAGCTGAGGATCAATTCCACCATGGCGGGATCGCGGCCGGCCTGCTCGGCCGAACGGCGCACGACGTCGAGCAACGGTATGGTATCGACCTGGGCACCGATCGAGGGGAAGAAGCCGTCGCCCAGGCGGCCGGCACGGCGGGCGGCCGCTTCCGAGTGGCCGCCGACGACGATCGGCACCGATTTCGCGATCGGCTTCGGATTGCAGCTGACCTTGTCGAATTTCACAAACTCGCCCGCGAAGCTGGCACCGTCGCTGGCCCACAATGCGCGCATGGCCGCGACATACTCATCGGCGCGCTTGCCGCGACGCTCGAAAGGAATGCCGAGCGCCTCGAACTCCTCTTTTAGCCAACCCACCCCGATGCCGAGTTCGATCCGGCCGCCGCTGAGATAGTCCAGCGTGGCGACCTCCTTGGCCAGCACCAGCGGGTTGCGTTGCGGCAGGATCATCACGGCCGTCATGAACCGCAGCCGCGTGGTGGCGGCGGCGACCCACGTCAGCCAGATCAGCGGATCGGGAAATTTCATCGATGGACCGCCCGGCAATCGGCCGCCCGGCGCATAGGGATAGACGCTGGTGTAGTTGTCCGGAAACACGACGTGCTCGACAGCGAACACCGAATCGAAACCGGCCGCCTCCGCCAGGCGCACCAGACGGCGGGCGCCTTCAGGGTCGGAGAAGGCGAAGTTGCCGAAGTGCAGCGCGAATTTCATGACGGCCATTCCTTCCCGGATCGAGCGGCGCGTTCGATCGGCGCCTTCCAAACGCTATCATGGCACGCGGCGAGGCCTGTTCAAGTGACGCGACGCTTCGTATCCTCGGGCCAGCAGCGGAGAACAAGCGTCATGCGTCCCCCCCTTCGCGTCGGCACCGTCTACGATTTCCGCAACACGCCGGAATCGGGCATGGACATGCCGAGCTTGTACGCCGCCATCATGGACCAGGTGGTCATGCTCGACGGGCTCGGACTCGATCTCGTGTGGTTCACCGAGCATCACTTCCTCGAAGACGGCTACCTGCCTTCGTGGGTACGGATGGCGGGCGCGATCGCCGCACGTACCACGCATGTGCGGCTATCGAGCGACGTCTGCCTGCTGCCGTTCAACCATCCGGTGCGGCTGGCCGAGGATCTCGCGGTGCTCGACAATATC
>DATNMT010000447.1:0-4936 GCA_035602495.1 Bradyrhizobium sp. | reverse complement strand
GTTGCGTAACAGCTCGGTCCGGCTCGCGAGCTGCTCGGATAATTTCGCGAGGCCCTCGCGCAGCGCCTCCGTCCGCGCGTTCAGCCGCTGCAGCGCCAGCCGCTGCAGATCGTTGTCGGCGAGGTCGGACATCACTGGTATCGTCTTCTCGATGGTCTCGGTGTTGCGGCGGGCTTCCTCGGCGGAAGCGGTCGCCAGCGAAAGATAATAGGCGTTGGCGGCGACCAGCATCGCGGTGAAGGCCTCGCGGGATTTCCCGAGCGCCGGCCAGATCAGCGCGTCGCGGTGCCCGGTGGCGCCTTCGATGATCGAGTAAAGCCCGGCCATGTCGCGCGCCGGCGTCAGGACCTGGTCCTCATAGGTTTTCGAGATGGTGGCTTGCACTCCGCGCAATTCGCCAAAACCGTTAAGGAAGCGCTCGGTGACGCGCTCGAGTTCCTCCACCGATCCCGACAGCATCGGATCGGTCGAGGCACGCCTGGTCAGGGTGCCGAGCACCGCCTCGCGCAACAGCAGGATTTCGGCGAACAGTTCCGGGCTCGGCTGGTTGATGTAGCGATGGATCAGGTTCTGCAGCCGGCCGGTTTCGCTCTCCAGCAGCGCCAGGATCTTGTCGGAGTCCCGGACCTGCCGTACGTCGTCCCAGGCCGAACCCAAAACCTGGACGCCGTTCCAGATCATGGCGACCAGCACCACAACGACCGCCGAATTCAACAGCGCAATCGACAGGATGCGCCAGCGGATCGGGATCGCGCGCAGCAGCCCGACGAGAAAAGCGCGGCCGCGCGCGGCGAAGCCCGCGCGCCGTTCCGCAGCCTGGTTCTGCCGGGATACTGCCAAAACCGGTTTACTCCACCTTACGAATACGCTCGATCAGTTCCGCGGCCACGGGATCGCGCCGCGCTTTTTCATAGATCCCCGCCATCGCGTCTTCGAACGGCTTGCGATCGAAATCGGTCACGATGGTGACGCCGGCGGCCTTCGCCTGCTGGCGCGACCGCTCCTCGAGATCCCGCCATTTCTCGCGCATGAAGCGGCTGGATTTGATCGCGGCATCGCGAAAAATCCTGCGATCTTCCGCCGACAGGCTTTGCCAGGCCTTTTGCGACATCACCAGCACTTCCGGGCTCATCGTGTGTTCGGTCAGGGTGTAGAAGCCGGCATATTTGTAATGATTCGTGGTGACGAAGGACGGCCAGTTGTTCTCGGCGCCGTCGATCAGCTTGGTCGCAAGCCCGGTAAGCACCTGTCCGTAAGGCAGCTCGATCGGTTCGGCGCCGAGCGCCCTGATCATCTCCGACATCAGTTCCGATTGCTGCACGCGAAGCCGCAGGCCCCTGAGGTCGGCCATCGAGCGTACCGGCCGGACGCTGTTATAGATCGAGCGCGCGCCGGAGTCATAGAATGTCAGCCCGACAAATCCGTAAGGTTCGAAGCTGCCGAGGATTTCCTCGCCGATCGGGCCGTCCAGCACCTGCTGCAGATGCTCGATGGATCGAAACAGGAACGGCATCGCCAGCACATTCATCGCCGGCACGAAGGTTCCGATCAGCGCCACATTGGTGCGATTGAGGTCGATGGCGCCGACGCGGGTCTGCTCGATGGTTTCCTTTTCCTCGCCGAGCTGGCGCGAATGGAACACCCGGATCTGCAGGCGGCCGCCGCTTTGCTCCTCGATCAGGCGGCCCATGTAACGCAGCGCCTGGACGGTCGGATAGTCCTCGCTCTGGGTATCGGCGGCGCGAAATTCACGCGCGACCGCACCCGTCGAGATCGCCGCCAACAGCAGCGCAACGACGAGTGTGCCTATCCGCGAAAGGTCGGAGCGGCTGTACACAGGTAACTATCCCCTTATGATGATGTCTCTGGCGGGAGGAAAAGGTTCAATGCGTCTTGGCAGCGGCCGGCGCGAGACGGCTATTCTGCCAGCGCCGCCGGTGTCGTCAATCCGGGGCGGCGATTTCGCCTGTATCGGATTGAAACGGTCGCCGCGGGGCTCTATGAGGGCGCGATGCGCGGATCGGCGTTTTATACTTGACAGACTGGAATGGTTCCATCGTGAAGTCGGCTCTCAGGTTCTTAAGGCCCGCTGCGCTGGTGTTGGCGTTTTGCTTTGCCTCTCCGGCGCATGCGGTCACCGAGATCATGTGGTGGCACGCGATGTCGGGCGAACTCGGGCGGCAGCTGGAGAAGCTGGCCGCGGATTTCAACGCCTCGCAATCCGAATACCGGATCGTGCCGAGCTACAAGGGCAATTATACCGAAACCGTCACCGCGGCGATCTTCGCGTTTCGTTCGCGCGGCCAGCCCGCGATCGTCCAGGTCAATGAAATCGCCACCGCGACCATGATGGCGGCGAAGGGCGCGATCTATCCGGTGTTCGAGTTGATGCGGGACGAAGCCGAGCCGTTCTCGCCCGCCGCCTATCTTCCGGCCGTCACCGGGTATTATGCCGATGCCGCCGGCAACATGCTGTCGTTCCCGTTCAATTCCTCGACGCCGATCCTGTACTACAACAAGGATATGTTCCGCGCCGCGGGGCTCGATCCCGAGGTTGCGCCGAAAACCTGGCCGGAGGTGGGCGAGGCGGCGAAGCGGTTGCGCATGTCGGGTGCGGTTTGCGGGTTCACCACCTCGTGGCCGTCCTGGATCAATGTCGAGAATTTTTCCGCGTTCCACAATCTGCCGATCTCGACCCGGGCCGATGGTTTCGACGGTCTCAACGCCGAGCTCAATTTCAACAACCCGGTGGTGGTGCGGCACGTCGCGCAACTGGCGGAATGGCAGACCACCAAGGTGTTCGACTATAGCGGCCGGGCGACGTCAGCGGAGCCGCGGTTCCAGAATGGCGAATGCGGCATCTTCATCGGATCCTCGGCAACGCGCGCCGATATCAGGAAGAATTCCAGGTTCGAGGTGGGCTACGGCATGCTGCCTTACTGGCCCGACGTCAAAGGCGCGCCGCAGAACACCATCATCGGCGGCGCGACCCTTTGGGTGCTGCGCAACCGGCCGGGCGACGAATACAAGGGCGTCGCAAAATTCTTCGGCTTCCTGTCGAAGCCGCAAGTCCAGGCCGCCTGGCACCAGAACACCGGCTATCTGCCGGTGACCCGCGCGGCCTTCGACCTGACCCGCGCGCAAGGGTTTTACGACCGCAATCCCGGCGCCGCGATCTCGATCGAGCAGATCACGCTGAAGCCACCGACGGAAAATTCCCGCGGCGTCCGGCTCGGCTCGTTCGTGCTGATCCGCGACGTGATCGACGACGAGCTCGAACAGGCCTTTGCCGGCAAGAAGACGGCGCAGGCCGCGATGGATTCCGCGGTCGAGCGCGGCAACCGCCTGCTGCGCCAGTTCGAGCGCGCCAACCCGGACCGGTAGCAGCGGCCGATGCCTTCACTGCCGAGCGTGGCAACGATCGAAGCCTTCAAGGCGTGGCGTGCCGGCGCGTCGCAATGCCTGCCGGCCGCGCTCGACATCGCGCGCAGCCACGGATTGCCGCACGGCGATCCGCATTTGTTCGCCACCGGCACCAATCTCGTCGTCGCCCTCGACGACAAATTGGTGCTGAAGATCTTTCCGCCAATGCTGCGCCATCAATTCGCTTCCGAGCGGAGCTCGCTTTCGCAGCTTCGCGGCCGCATCAGCGTGCCGATTCCGGAAATCGTCCTTGAAGGCGAGCGCGACCGATGGCCGTATCTGGTCATCACCCGGCTCAGCGGCATGATCGGCGCGCAGGCGTGGCCGACTTTGCCGGAGCATCAGAAGGAGCGCGTGCTCTACCGGATCGGGGAGACCATCGCCGAAGTGCAGCGCGTGCCGCCCGGTGAATTGTCAGAGATCGAGCCGCGCTGGGATGAGTTCATCCCCCGGCAAATCGCGGGCTGCCGCGCCCGGCATCGGCGCCTCGGCCTGGCGCAAAAATACCTCGACGGGCTGGACGAGTTTCTCCGCGACGCGGCGCTGCTGATTCCGATGGATGCGCCGCCGGTGATCCTGACCGGTGAGTATATTCCGGAAAACTTTCTGCTGGTTTGTGAGGGCGGCCAATGGCAGTTGGCCGGGCTGATCGACTTCGGCGACGTGTTCACCGGATGGCGCGAATACGACTTGCTCGGCCCGAGCACCTTCATGACGGCGGGAATGCCGCGCCGGGTGCGAAGCCTGTTGCACGGTTTCGGTTACACCCGGGCTGACATGACGCCGGCGCTGACGCGGCGGTTGATGGCGCTCTCCTTGCTGCACCGCGCCAGCGATCTGAACCGGCAGATGTGCATCGACGACTGGCAGCAGAAGGCCGGCAACTTGTACGAACTCGAGCAATTGCTCTGGCCGATCTGACGAGGGCCCCGCCTCATCCCGTGATCTGGATCAGCCTCGCTGCGTGGCTGCGGCCGTCAGAAGGTGGTCGCGGCGCCGCGCGGCCTGCGCATCAACAAGGAGGATTTCTGCCAGCAGCGCTCGGCGCCGCCCAGGAAAATGGCGCGAGAATTACTGCATCAATAATAGGCAAAGGCATTTCTTTGTATGCAATCAAACGCGGCATCTGCATCCGCAGGAAGCTCGACATTTGGAAGCCGGATCATGCGCTTAAGCCGTCCTTAGGGTTGCGTTAAGATTTGGCACGAACCTTGCGACATCAGCTCTAAAAGCCGATTCCCCGTAGCGTTGGAGCCGCCAGATGAAGCGTCGCGATTTCCTGAAATCCGTCACCGGCGCCGCGGCCGGCGCCATGGTTCCGGCGCCTGCGATCTGGTCCGCCGCCAAGGCCGATGCCCGCTCCGAGACGCTGTTGATCGTCTCCGAAGGCGGCCCCAACAATCTCGACATTCACGGCGTCGGCACCAACGTGCCGGGCTACGAAGTGTCGTGGAATTGCTACGACCGGCTGATCAGCCACGAGATGAAAAGCGGTCCCGGCGGCGTGCCGTAT
>DATNMT010000444.1:0-6240 GCA_035602495.1 Bradyrhizobium sp. | reverse complement strand
GGTCGGAATCCGCAGGATTCCGACCCGCTCGGCTTCCGGATAGGCGACGGCAAGCCAGGTCATGACCGCGAGCGTGCAGGCCAGCATGGCGAAGAAGATCGCGGTCGGCAGCGTCCAGGCCATCCATGCGATGTTTTCCATGATGACCTCCTCACACCCTGCCGAGCGCGAAGCCGCGCGCGATGTAATTGCGGACGAACCAGATCACGAGCGCGCCGGGGATGATGGTGAGCACGCCGGCGGCGGCCAACAGTCCCCAGTCCATGCCGGCCGCGGAGACGGTGCGGGTCATCACAGCCGAAATCGGCTTGGCGTCCACTGACGTCAGCGTGCGCGCCAACAGCAATTCGACCCAGGAGAACATGAAGCAGAAGAACGCGGCGACTCCGATGCCGCTCGCGATCAGCGGCACCAGGATCTTGATGAAGAACCGCGGGAACGAATAGCCGTCCAGGAACGCGGTCTCGTCGATCTCGCGCGGCACGCCGGAGACAAACCCTTCCAGGATCCACACTGCCAACGGCACGTTGAAGATGCAATGCGCCAGCGCCACCGCCCAGGGCGTATCGAACAAATTGATCGCCGAATAGAGATTAAAGAACGGCAGCGCATAAACCGCGGCCGGCGCCATCCGGTTCGACAGCAGCCAGAAGAACAGATGCTTGTCGCCGAGGAAGCGATAGCGCGAAAACGCATAGGCCGCGGGCAACGCGACTGAAATCGAGATGACGGTATTGATGACGACATATTTCAGCGAATGGATGTAACCGGAATACCAGCTCTCGTCGGTGAAGATGCGCATGTAATGTTCGATGGTCGGCTGGTGCGGCCACAGCGTCATGGTCGAAACGATCTCGTTGTTGGTCTTGAAGCTCATATTGACCAGCCAGTAGATCGGCAGCAGCAGGAAGACCAGAAACAGCGACAGGATCAGCCGTCGTCCGGGAATCGAATGCATCATGCGACTCCCTGCTTGGCCGGGCGCTCGGCGCCGGCGTTGGTCATGACGGTGTAGAATACCCAGCACACGATGATGATGATCAGGTTGTAGACCAGGGACAGCGCCGCCGCCTTGCCGAGGTCGAATTGCCCGAGCGCGATCTTTACAAGTTCGATGGAAATGAACGTGGTCGAATTACCCGGCCCGCCGCCGGTCACCACGAACGGCTCGGTGTAGATCATGAAGCTGTCCATGAAGCGCAGCAGCACGGCGATCAGGAGCACCCGATTCATCTTCGGCAGCTGGATCGCGGTGAACACCGCCCAGCGCGACGCGCCGTCGATTTGGGCCGCCTGATAATAGGCATCGGGGATGGACTTCAGCCCGGCATAGCACAACAGCGCGACCAGGCTGGTCCAGTGCCAGACATCCATCACGATGATGGTGGCCCAGGCGTCGAAATCGTTGGAGACGTAATTGTAGTTGATGCCGAGATTGTTCAGGACATAACCGAGCAGGCCGATGTCGGGCCGCCCGAATATCTGCCAGATAGTGCCAACCACATTCCAGGGAATCAAAAGCGGCAGCGCCAGGATGACGAGGCACGCGGCCACCGTCCAGCCGTCGCGCGGCATCGACAACGCGACCACGATGCCGAGCGGCACCTCGATTGCAAGGATCACCGCGGAGAAGAACAAATTGCGCCACAGCGAGGCCAGGAACCGCTCGCCGAGATCGGTCGAGGGATCGAGCAATTCCTTGAACCAGCCGACGCCGTTCCAGAAGAACTGGTTGTTGCCGAAGGTGTCCTGCATCGAATAGTTCACCACCGTCATCAACGGCAGGATGGCCGAGAACGCCACTACCAGAAATACCGGCAGCACCAGGAACCAGGCCTTCTGGTTGATGGTCTTGTCCATTATTTGCCCTCGACCAGCAGGCTGTCGGCGTAGACGTGAACGTGCGACGGGTCGAACACGAGGCCGGCGGTATTGTCGGGCACCGAAAATCCCGCTGGCACCCGGGCGGCGAATTTCACGTCGCCGACGCGGACCCGCGCGAAACGGACGCGGCCGAGATCGTCGATCCGCTCGATCTGGGCCGACAGCAGGCCGGACCCGGGCGGCGCGACGTCGACGAATTCCGGGCGCACGCCGATCTCGATTTTCGCAGCCGGCGGCAAGCCGTCGTAATTGCGGTTCAATGCAATGGTGTGACCGTCGATCCGCGCCTCGCGGCCGCGCACTTCCGCGGGCACAATATTCATGCCGGGCGAGCCGATGAAATAACCGACAAAAGTGTGCGCCGGTCTGTCGAACAGTTCCGCCGGCGTGCCGCTCTGCACCACGCGGCCGTCATGCATCACCACCACGGTATCGGCGAAGGTCAGCGCCTCGGTCTGGTCGTGGGTGACATAGATCATGGTGAGGTCGAGCGCGCGATGCAGCGCCTTGAGCTTCGAACGCAGCTGCCATTTCAGCTCCGGATCGATCACGGTGAGCGGCTCGTCGAACAGGATGGCGGCGACGTCGGCGCGCACCAGGCCGCGGCCGAGCGAGATCTTCTGCTTGGCGTCCGCCGTCAGCCGCGTCGCCTTGCGATCGACATAAGGGGCAAGGTCGAGCAGGCCCGCGATCTCCGCGACCCGCTTGTCTATCTCGGCTTTCGGTACGTTGCGATTTTTCAAGGGGAAGGCGAGATTCTGTCCAACCGTCATGGTGTCGTAGATCACCGGGAACTGGAACACCTGCGCGATATTGCGCTTCTGGGTTGACAGCGGCGTGATATCGACGCCGTCGAACAGGATTTTTCCGCGCGAGGGCGTCACGATGCCGGAGATCAGGTTGAGCAGCGTGGTCTTGCCGCAGCCGGACGGTCCGAGCAGCGCGTAGGCCCCGCCCTGCCGCCAGGTCATGGTCACAGGCTTCAGCGCAAAGGACTCCGGCGGCGCGGCATTGCCGCTGTAGGAGTGCGCGAGATCGACGAGGTCAATGCGGGCCATGCGGCATCTCCCTCAGGTTATTTTCTTTGACGCGTTTTCTTCACGCGAACCGCTACGCACTTCGCTTGAAAACGCTATGGCGCTGGGGGCTGCGACCAGCCGGCCGGCCGCGTCGAACACAAAAACATTGTCGGGATCGAGCACGGCGTCGAGCACGTGTCCGGGTGGGTATTCGTGCACGCCCTGCAGCACCGCGACCCAGTTCGAGGATTCGCGGTTGAGATGCACGAAGCTTTCCGAGCCGGTGATTTCGGTCACCGTCACCGTGGCGTGGAAGGCATGGCGGCCCGCGATGCCGTTGGCGACCTCGAGCTGATGGGCGCGGAAGCCGACGCGATAGGGGCCGTCGCGGAGGCCGGCGTAAAGCCCGGACGCCGGCGCCCGCACGCCGCCGGCATATTGCACCGAGCCATTTCTCTTCTCGATCCCGACGACGTTGAGCGGCGGATCGGAAAACACCTGCGCGACGCGCATGGTGTCGGGATGGCGGTAGACCTTTGGGGTCTCGCCGGCCTGCAGCACCTCGCCTTCCCACATGCAAACGGCATTGCCGCCAAGCAGCAACGCCTCGGATGGTTCCGTGGTCGCATAGACGAAGATCGCGCCCGACGCCTCGAAGATGCGCGGCAATTCCGTGCGCAGTTCCTCGCGCAGCTTGTAGTCGAGGTTGGCAAGCGGCTCGTCGAGCAGCACCAGGTCGGCGCCCTTGACCAGCGCGCGCGCGATCGCGGTGCGCTGCTGCTGGCCGCCGGACAATTGCAGCGGCATGCGGGTCAGGTATGGCTCGAGCTTCAAAAGCCTCGCCGCCTCCCGCACTTTCTTTTCAATCTCCTCGCGCGGCCGGCGCTGCACCCGCAGCGGGGACGCGATGTTTTCGTAGACGGAGAGCGAGGGATAATTGATGAACTGCTGGTAGACCATCGCCACCGAGCGTTGCCGCACG
The DNA here is from genome assembly GCA_035602495.1 of Bradyrhizobium sp. GTDB lineage: Bacteria > Pseudomonadota > Alphaproteobacteria > Rhizobiales > Xanthobacteraceae > Bradyrhizobium. The sequence continues at coordinate 2,355 of DATNMT010000444.1, read as the reverse complement.
TCGAGCCCGGTGACGTCCTTGCCGTCGACCAGCACGCGGCCGGTGGTCGGCTTGTCGAGGCCGGCCAGCAGCCGCATGATCGAGGTCTTGCCGGAAAGCGTCGGGCCGAGCAGCACGCTCAGCGTGCCGCGCTCGAGCGTCAGCGAGACGTCGCGGATGGCCGGAATGCCATCGATCGATCGCGTGACGTGTTCGAGCGCAACGGTCATGTCCGCCCTCCTGCCTCGCGCAAGGGACTTTCGAGCGGGGCGCGGTTGGCGGCAATCCAGTCGTCGATGGCGGCGATCTCGGCAGCCGACAGCCGCAATCCCAGCTTGGATCTCCGCCACACGATGTCGTCGGCGGTCAGCGCCCACTCCGCCGACATGAGGTACCGGACTTCGCTCTCCGTCAAGGTGGCGCCGAACGAGCGGCCGAGATCGGTCATCGATTTGGCATTGCCGAGCAGTTTCGCGGCGCGGGTGCCGTAGGCGTGCGCCAGGCGGTTGGCATGCGCCGGTGTAATGAACGGATAGTTCCGCACCAGCTCCGCCGCCAGCGCCGGGATCGCCGAGACGTCCATATTGCCGCCGGGCAGTGGCGATTTCGCGGTCCAGCCCTCGCGCGCGATCGCGCTGCGCAAATAGGGCGACAGCCGTTCCAGCGCCTCCTCGGCCAGCCGCCGATAGGTGGTGATCTTGCCGCCGTAGATCGACAAAAGCGGCGCGCCGCCCGGAGTGTCGAGCTCGAAGACGTAATCGCGGGTGGCGGCCTTGGCTTCGCTGGCGCCGTCGTCATAAAGCGGGCGCACGCCCGAATAGGTCCAGACCACGTCCTCCGGCTTGACCGGCTTTTCCAGGTATTCGCTGACGGACTCGCAGAGATATTTTATCTCTTCGGCAGAGGCTTTCACCTTCGAAGGATCGCCTTCGTAATCGCGATCGGTGGTGCCGATCAGCGTAAAATCGTCCTGATAGGGTATAGCGAACACGATCCGGCCGTCGCTGTTCTGGAACATATAGGCGCGGTCGTGGTCGTAGAGTTTTCGCACCACGATGTGGGAGCCCTGCACCAGCCGCACCTTGGCGCGGGCGTTGACGCCGGCGCCGGACGCCAGCACCTGCTCGACCCAGGGACCGCCGGCATTGACCAGCACGCGCGCCTGGATCGTCGTGCGCTCGCGGGTGAGCGTGTTCTCGACCGTGACCCGCCAGATCTGGTTCTCCTGCCGGATCTCGACCGCGCGCGAGCGGGTGTGGATTTGCGCGCCGCGATCGGCCGCATCGCGCGCGGTGAGAACGACGAGGCGCGCGTCGTCGACGAAGCAATCCGAATATTCAAAACCGCGGGTGAAGCGGTTGGGCACCAGCGGCTTTCCGACCTCGTCCTTGGTGAGATCGACCGAGCGGGTCGGCGGCAGCAGGTTGCGCCCGCCGATATGGTCGTAGAGGAACAGGCCGAGCCGCAGCAGCCAGGCCGGGCGCAGCCCGTCATGGTGCGGCAGCACGAATCGCAACGGGCGAATGATGTGGGGCGCGATCTGCCAGAGGATTTCGCGCTCGATCAGCGCCTCGCGCACCAACCGAAACTCGAAATATTCCAGGTAACGCAACCCGCCATGCACGAGCTTGGTCGACCAGGACGAGGTCCCGCTCGCCAAATCATTCATTTCACACAGGAAAACAGTATTGCCCCGGCCGGTCGCATCGCGCGCGATGCCGCAGCCGTTAACGCCGCCTCCGATGATCGCGAGGTCGAAAATCCGGTCCAAAAGGCGCTTCCCCGGCGTTCGCCAATTCACTTTGGCGATTTCGCTTTCGCTTTCGAATAAATCACAACCAAATGCGAAAGCAAGTGAAAACGGGGAACTGTCGGGGGATGCGTGCCCCGGACGCTGCGCAGCTCACTCGGGTCCGCGCTCCGCGCGGCCCGAGCACAGGCTCCGCGATGCGCTGCTGAGCCGGGGCCCATCTAGCGGCGCGTTGGGTCCCGGCTCTGCGGAGCAGCGTGACCGGACGATGCGGAGCCTGTCATCGGGCGCGCGTTCGCGCGACCCGTTGGCATCGCCGGGAGAACGCTGCACCGCGTCCGGGACACGATGACAGGGATCGTCTCTACCTCAACCGCGTCACGGTCGACGGCGGAATCTCCACCCCGGGCTCGTCGATATCGCCGTTTGCCTTTGGCATTGCCTCGATCACCGCGATGCCGCGGGTGTGGCAGATATTGGCGAGGCCCGCCGGCAACGCCGCGTCGGTGACAAAGGTCTGGATCTGGCTGAGATGGGCGATGCGCACCGGGGCGCTGCGGCGGAGCTTTGTCGAGTCCGCGACCAGCATCACGCTGCGCGCGTTGGCGATGATGGCCTGCGCGGCC
>DATNMT010000108.1:0-2870 GCA_035602495.1 Bradyrhizobium sp. | reverse complement strand
CAGGATCGGCGGCAAGTCCGCCGAGACGAGCGGTTACGATTTGATGGGCATCATCACCGGCTCCGAAGGCCTGCTCGGCGTCATCACCGAGGTCACGGTGCGGATCCTGCAGAAGCCGGAAACCGCGCGGGCGCTGATGGTCGGGTTTGCCGAGGTCGAGGCGGCCGGTCAATGCGTGGCTGAAATCATCGGCGCCGGCATCATCCCGGGCGGCATGGAGATGATGGATAAGCCCGCGATCCACGCCGCCGAAGCTTTTGTCCGTGCCGGCTATCCGCTCGACGTCGAGGCGCTGCTGATCATCGAACTCGATGGTCCCGGCGTCGAGGTCGACGAATTGATCGGCCGGGTCGAGGCGATCGCAAAAGCCTGCGGCTCGACCACTTTGCAGATTTCAAACTCCGAATTGGAGCGCAATCTGTTCTGGGCCGGCCGCAAGGCGGCGTTTCCGGCGGTGGGGCGGATTTCGCCGGACTATCTCTGCATGGACGGCACCATTCCGCGCGGCGCGCTGCCGGAGGCGCTGTCTCGCATCCGCGAGCTGTCGAAAAAGTACGATCTCCGCGTCGCCAACGTGTTTCACGCCGGCGACGGCAATCTGCACCCGCTGATCCTGTATGACGCCAACAAGCCCGGCGAGATCGAGCGGGCCGAGGCGTTCGGCGCCGACATCCTGCGGGCTTGCGTCGAACTCGGCGGCGTCCTGACCGGCGAACACGGCGTCGGCATCGAAAAGCGCGACCTGATGGGCGAAATGTTCAGCGAGATCGATCTCAACCAGCAGCAGCGGCTGAAATGCGCGTTCGACGCGCAGGGCCTGCTGAATCCGGGGAAAGTGTTTCCGACCCTGCACCGCTGCGCCGAACTCGGCCGCATGCATGTGCACGGCGGCAAGCTGGCGTTTCCGGAGCTTCCTCGGTTCTAGGGTCTCGGACGAGCCTTGGCGGCTCTCGATGCGGGCGGCGCGACATGGCTGACATCCCGATGGGCGCGACGATAGGGGCGGTGGCCGAGACGCGAAGCGCGCCGCGGCTGCTGTTCATCGACAATATCCGCCGGAGCATGATCATCCTCGTGCTCAGCATGCACGCCACCGACACCTACAGCCCGTTCGGCAACTGGTATTTTGTCGACCGGCAAGTCACGAGCCTTGCCACCAAGCTTTTTTTCGGGGTCTACCAGAGTTTTCTCCAGGCGTTTTTCATGGCGGTGCTGTTCTTCGTCGCGGGCTATTTTTCCGCGGCCGCCTATGACCGCAAGGGCTTTGCGCCGTTCGTGCGCGACCGGTTTTTCCGGCTGGGGCTGCCGACGCTGCTCTATATGCTCGTGATCGGCCCGCTGACGCAGTACTTCTGTCCCGCACCTGGGGAACCGGCGGATTTGCTCACCAATGGCTGCTGCATCTTCGGGACGGCGAATGGCTGTCGGAAACCGGGCCGATGTGGTTTTGCGCGGCGCTTCTGATGTTCTCGGTCGTCTACGGTCTGGTCCGCCTGACGGGATGGATGGAGCCGAGGATCGAGCCCGGCGGCAACGGCCGGGCGAGCCTGGCGATCGCCGGCCTCATCGCGGCCATGGCGGCGTCGACCTTTCTGGTTAGGATCGCCGTCACCGAGGATGCCTCCGTGCTCAATATGCGTCCCGGCGACTTCCCGCAATATGTGCTGATGTTCGCCGCCGGCGCGTTCGGCTATCGCGGCGGCTGGATCACCGGACTACCCGAGCGCCTTTGCCTCCGCTGGGCGTCGGCTACGCTTGCGCTTGCGGTGCCGCTGTTCGCAGCCCTGCTTTTGTTGGCGGCGCCTTGCAGGGGCAGACGGCGCCCTATGCGGGCGGCCTCAATGCGGTGAGCGCCGGAAAATGCCTGTGGGAGGCGGTCGTCTGCGTCGGCGTGGGCCTTGCGATGCTCGCCGTCTATCGGCGCAGCTTCGATTCCCGGAATGAAGTGACGCGGCGGCTGTCGGACAATGCCTTCGGCGTTTATCTGATCCACCCGCCGATCCTGATCGGCCTGGCCATGCTTCTGCACGGGCTCGCGCTGCATCCGGTGGCGAAGGCGGCGCTGCTGACCGTGCTCGCGGCGATCGGCAGTTTCGCCGCGTCGGCATTGGTCTTGCGGAAGTCGCCGCTGCGCCGCATCATCTAGCCGGCTTCTGATGAAGGTTCGCGAGGCAAGGAATGAAAGCGTATTTGGTGCTCGACTTGTCGGTGAAAGACTTCGGTGGTTTCAGAAAATACATCGCTGAAATCCCCGCATTCATCGCAAAACATTCGGGCAAATACCTGGTTCAAGGGGTTCAGCCAACGATAATTGAGGGTGATTGGAAACCCGATCGCCTGGTCATCATCGAATTTCCGGAACGCGAAAAGGCAGAAGCATTTCTAGGTGACCCTGAAATTCAGGACCTGTTCAAGCTGCGCCACAATACGACGACGAGTAAACTGGTGCTTGCCGACGGGTGCACGTAACCGCCTGCCTTTCGAGTGAGATAGCCGTAATGGGTAAGGCCTGCGGGCCCGCATCGCGAACCCGCCGGCGTCTGCACGTTCACAGCAGCGCGCATTGCGTGCGTTCGCGCCTGGCGAGCAGCGGCAGCGCCTCGCCTGCGATATAGGTCTTGAAGTGGGCGCTCTCCTGATGCGCCTTGAACGCCGCCTCGTCCTGGAACAGTTCGTAGAACAGGAACTGTCCGGGCTTTTCCTTGCTTCGTCCGATCAGGAACAGTTTTACGCCGGGTTCGCGTTGCGCCTCGGGCTGGAAGCGCGCCAGAATATCGGCGATCCGCTCGGCCTGTCCTTCGCTGGCCTCCCATTGCGCGACGACCAGCAAGCCGCCGCCGCTGACGGCCTCGCTGACGGTTTTGTCCATT
>DATNMT010000107.1:0-2677 GCA_035602495.1 Bradyrhizobium sp. | reverse complement strand
AGGGGCCATAGCTCAGCTGGGAGAGCGCTTGCATGGCATGCAAGAGGTCGGCGGTTCGATCCCGCCTGGCTCCACCAGCCTTCGCTGGCTACGCCAGCTTCGGCTCGGCAAGCCCCATCGTGGCGAAGGCTGCCGCGCCGTAGCCCGTAGGCGAAGGCGGGGCCTCGGCAAGCCCCATCGTGGCGAAGGCTGCCTCGCCGTAGCCCGCAGGGCGAAGGCGGGGCCTCGGCAAGCCAAGGCGTCATGTTGTAGCCTCGGCGGCGAAACCGGGGGCACCATGAAGTACGTCTACATCCTCGAAAGTCTCAACTCGCAGCATTTCTATGTCGGCATTACCGACGAACTGCGCGCACGACTGGCGAAGCATAATGCCGGTGAGGTCTCACATACCTCGAAATACGGGCCCTGGCGGTTGAAAACCTGCATCGCCTTTAGCGATGAAAAACAGGCTATCGCCTTTGAGAAATATCTGAAGTCTGGATCCGGCCGCGCATTTGCAAAGAAGCGGCTCTGACGCCTGGCTCTCGCCTGACCCGCCGCTATTCCCCCACCGCCGCATTCAATCGGTCGCGCAGGCCGAGGAGCTGGTTTTTCATTGCCGACAGCTCGGAAACCGAGCACGCCGAGGCGGCCAGGATGGCATGTGGCACGGTTCGGGCTTTTTCCCGGAGGGCCAGCCCGCGGGAGGTCAGTGCGATCAAGACCTGCCGCTCATCCTCGCTGCTGCGGGTGCGTTTGACGAGTTCGGCTGCCTCCAGCCGCTTGAGCAGCGGGGTCAGGGTGCCGGAATCCAGCTGCAGCCGTTCCCCGATGTCGCCAACGGTCAGGCCATCGCCCTCCCACAGCACCAGCATCACCAGATATTGCGGATAGGTCAGCCCGAGCCTGTCCAATAGCGGCTTGTAGACCCGGTTGAATGCGTGCGCGGTGGAATAGATCGCGAAACAGAGCTGGTTGCCGAGCAGCAGCGGCTGGTCGGCTGGGTGTTTCGTCGCGTGGTTCTTGGCCATTCGGCTCCTCGTCAAGTCACAGGGCTCCGCTACATTGTGGGCGCGGACCTGTCCGCAATCAATTGCAACAAATTAAATTGTGCACCTTAATTTTGGTATTGTACACAATTAAATTGTGTGCAATACACCTCGGCACCGAAACCACAAACCCAGGGAGATCACCATGTCCGTAAATGTGCTCTACAGAACCAGCGCCAAGGCCACCGGCGGCCGTGACGGCCACGCCGCGACGCTTGACGGAGCGCTCGACGTCAAACTCACCACGCCCAAGGAACTGGGCGGGGGCGGCGGCGCCGGCAACAATCCCGAACAGCTGTTCGCGGCCGGGTATGCCGCCTGCTTCATCGGCGCGATGAAGTTCGTGGCCTCGCAAGGCGGCCCGAAAGTGCCCGCCGATGCCGCGGTGACCTCGACGGTCGGCATCGGACCGCGCGCGGCCGGAGGCTTCGGCCTCGACATCGAACTCGACGTCTCCCTGCCCGGGCTTTCACGCGCGGACGCAGAGGCATTGGTGCAAAAGGCCCATCAGGTATGCCCCTATTCCAACGCCACCCGCGGCAATGTGGATGTCCGCCTGAAGGTGGTGTGAGGCGGTCTTGAATGGCCCGTCGCGATCGCGGGCGGGCCATTCCAGTTGAGGCGCTTGGGCGCGACAGGCCGGGGCCCGCGTGCATTTGCGCGCAAGCGTCCGTGATGCTTAATGGCGTCGACGACAACGCCCAAGAAGAAGCCCCATGACGACTGAAACGGCCGCCGGCGCCATGACCGGATTGCGCGTGATCGATCTGACGCGCGTGCTCGGCGGACCGTATTGCACGCAAATCCTCGCCGATCACGGCGCCGATGTGATCAAGGTCGAGCCGCCCGCCGGCGACGAGGTGCGTGACTGGGGCCCGCCGTTCCACGGCGAGGACGCCGCCTATTTCGTCGGCATCAACCGCAACAAGCGCTCGATCGGGCTCGACCTTGCGTCCGAGGGTGGCCGTGGCGTGCTGATGAAGCTGCTGGAGGGCGCCGACGTCCTGATCGAGAATTTCAAGCCGGGCACGCTCGACAAATGGGGCATCGGCAGCGACGTGCTACGCGCGAAATATCCGAAGCTGGTGCACTGCCGGATCTCGGGCTTCGGCGCCGACGGTCCGCGCGGCGGCAACCCCGGTTATGACGCCATCATCCAGGCCATGACCGGCATGATCGCCGCGACCGGCTCGCCGCAATCGGGGCCGATGCGGATCGGCGTTCCCCTGGTCGATATCTCGACCGGGCTTTATGCGGCGATCGGCATCCTGATGGCGCTCGCGGAACGACAGAAATCCGGAAAAGGGCAGTTTCTCGAAACCACGCTGTTCGAGACCGGCCTTGCCATCATGCATCCGCATGCGGCGAACTACTTCATGCACGGGAAGCCGCCGGGCCTGACCGGCAACGAGCATCCGAACCTCGTGCCTTACGCGATCTTCCCGACCAGGACCGACAACATCTTCATCGGCGTCGGCAATGACGGCACCTTCCGCAAGCTCGCGAAAGAGATCGGCAAGCCCGAGCTTGCCAGCGATCCGCGGTTTGCCCGCAACAAGGACCGTATCGCCAACCGCGACGCGCTGCGCGCCGAGCTTGCCGCGGTGTTCGCCGAGCACGACGCCGGGCCTTTGTGCGATCGCCTGCTC
>DATNMT010000395.1:0-14895 GCA_035602495.1 Bradyrhizobium sp. | reverse complement strand
TTCAGGTTCGGCGCCTCCGGCTCCTCATGCGTCACCGGCATGTTGCCGACCGCGAGGAAGTTGCGCGGCACCGTCACCGTTAGCGCGAACGTCGCCTTGAAGGCCGGCTCGTCCCAGCACGGAAAGATTCGCCGCGCGTCGGCGGGCTCGAGTTTACTGGAGAGCAATCGCTTCATGCCCTGGTCGGTCGGGTAATCGACAAAGAACAGTCCGGTACCGAACTTGTTGATCTTCGCCGTGAAGCCGATGCGCAGCCGGTGCGTGCCCGCGGCGAGCGGTTGCGGAAAGTCAAGCGTCGCAGTTTCGGCTGTGGCATCCAGCGTGACGTCGGCCCGCTGCGCGTCGTCGTCGATGGTGGCGGAAGCAAATGTCGTATTGATCGCATTGAGGGTGAGCCGCGCGGTCGGCTCGCGCACCTCGATTTCGATGACCTCGACACCGGGAAGCGCGAGGCTCTCCAGGTCGGGCGTCAGCTCGATCGCGTAGTGCACGGGAATAACCGTCTTCGGCAGCTTGCCCGGTGCGGTGTCGAAGGAATAGGAAGGCTCGGCCGCGGCGATGCCGGAGATTGCGAAGGTGAGAGCGATGATTGCGGCCACCGCTCCGAGGTGGCGTCTTGCAAGCGCCATCGCGGCCGAATTCCAGGACCATGCCATCGCGGACCTCATTACTGCAGCGGCGGATCACCGCTGGTGCGCTTTTTGGCGAGATCCATCTCGGTGACCGCGATCAGGATCTCGGCGCGGGTTTTCAGGTCGGGCGCTTCCAGCATCGCCTGCTTCTCCGGCGGCCCGTAGGGCGACATCATCGCCAGCGCGTTGACCAGGGCTTCGTTGGGCGCGCTTTCGACGCCTTCCCAATCGACCTTGAGGTTGTTGGCCTTGAGGAAATCCGTCAGCACCTCGAGCAGCGCCTCGCGGTCGACCGCCTCCTCGCCCTTGCGCGCGGTGAAATCGTCGATGTAGGGGAAATAATCCACCTTGCACTGCCGGTAGGGCGTCAGCGCGCGCATTTCCTCGATCACCTTGAAGCGCGCAATGCCGGTGAGTTCGAGGATATAGCGGCCGTCGCCGGCCTCGGCGAGCTGGGTGATTCGCCCGACACAGCCGACCCGGAACAGCACTGGTTTGGCTTCGTCCGGCGAGTGCGACGCGTCGGGCTGGATCATGCCGATCAGCCGATGGCCGTCGCGCAGCGAATCATCGATCATCGCGAGGTAGCGCTGCTCGAAGATGTTGAGCGGCATCTGTCCGCGCGGCAACAGCAGCGCGCCGGGCAGCGGAAATACCGGGATTACTTCGGGAAGGTCGCCGGGCCCGCGATATTCGGCATTGATCGGCATAGGCGGCCCCGGGTGTTGATTGCGCGCTATGAGAACAAGATCGTCGATAGCCGCTTTCGTCCCTCGACGGTAGCCTCGTCGGTCGGGCCCCACGCCTCGAAGAACTGCACCAACTGCTTGCGCGCGCCGTCCTCGTTCCACTTGCGATCGCGCTTGACGATCTCGAGCAGCGCATCGGTCGCCTCAGCGCGCTTGCCCGAGGCGTTGAGCGCGGTCGCCAGATCGAATCGCGCCTGATGATCGAGCGGGTTTGCGGCGACTTTCTGTTCCAGTTCGGTCACAGGCCCCAGCGACTTCGCCTGCTCGGCCAGATCGATCGAGGTCTGCACGGCCTTGACGGCGGCATCGTTGCGTTTGGATTCCGGCACCATGGCCAGCGTCTGCTTGGCCTGTTCGATCGCCCCGGTCGCCACATAGCATTTGGCCAGTCCCGCCAGCGCCGCGATATTGGTGGCGTCGGCAGCCAGCACTTCGGCATAGATTTGCGCCGCGATGGCGGGGTCGCCCTCGGCGAGAACGGTCTCGGCCTCCTTGAGGATTTCCGCGATATTGGGTTCGCCCGGCATGCCCGCGGTCAGCTTGTTGATGAAGGCGGTGACCTGGCTTTCCGGAACCGCGCCCATGAAGCCGTCGGCGGGCTGGCCGTTGACGAAGGCAATCACGGCCGGGATCGACTGGATCCCCATCTGGCCGGGAATCGCCGGATGATCGTCGATATTCATCTTGACCAGCTTGACCTTGCCATTGGCGGCGCGGACCGCCTTTTCCAGCATCGGCGTCAGCTGGCGGCACGGGCCGCACCAGGGCGCCCAGAAGTCGATCAAGACCGGCTGGCGCTTCGATTCTTCGATGACGTCCTTCACGAACGTCTGGGTGGTGGTCTCTTTGATCAGATCGGGCGCCGGTGCGCTGCCCTGCTCTACTATGGTCACGGGAGTCCTCGCCTGATGTCTTAAAGGAATGGGCCTGTTCTAGCACGGCCCGGGGAGTGGTTTGGAAGTCTCATCACCCAAATGGCGGTTTGTCCGGAAATTTCAATCGGTTCCGGGAACGGTCACGGCCTCGGAGAAGTACCGGCGGGCCGTGGCGGATCGGAGATCGGGTGGGCGGCAGGAGTTTGGCGCCCCATGGTCGCGCAGCAATCCGATCAGCCCTTCAAGGAATTGACGATGACAAAGGCCTATTACTCCACCGTGTTCGCGCAGCCCGCCGGCGAGGTGTGGGAAATCATCCGCGACTTCAACAACTATCCGGTCTGGGTCGGCGGCGCCGGCGAGAGCCGGATCGAGGACGGCAAGACCGGCGATACCGTGGGCGCCGTCCGCAACGTGCTGTACCAGGGCCGGCAAATCCGGCAACGGCTTTTGGCGCACTCCGACGTCGAGCGCTCGCAGACCTACGAATTCTGCGGCGCGGCGTCCTTGCCGCTCACCGGCTTTCAGGCCACCCTGCGCATCACACCGATCGTGGACGGCGATCGGGCATTCGTCGAATGGTGGGCGACATTCGACTGCGAGGCCACCCGCCGCGATGAACTGGCCGGCACGCTTCGGGGCTCGTTCGGCAAATGGCTCGAATCGCTGCGAACGGCGCTGGCGGACCGCCAAGGCTTGCTTGAAAGCGCCCCCGAGGCCGCAACAAGCGGAAATTCGCGTCCATTTCCGCAAAATCTCGGGCTGATTTACCGGCTTTGGCTCCGGGATGAGGTGATTTGAGCGGTTCCCGGCCCCGGATGGGCTGTTGCATTAACGGGCCGCATTTGGCATAGCTCTGCCCGTTGCCGGCGCGCATCGCCGTCAATCTTTCTGATGCGGGTGTAGCTCAGTGGTAGAGCACGACCTTGCCAAGGTCGGGGTCGAGGGTTCGAGCCCCTTCGCCCGCTCCAGAATTTTCCAAATCGGCAAAGTTTGACGAAGACCCGCTGCTTTCAGCGGGCTTTTCGTTTTCCGGAGTGAGGCGCCGCTCAGTTGCTGGTCGAGCGCAAAACCCCTCGCCCATTCGCCGAGTTCGGCAGCGATCGCGTCGGTGGAGACGATCTGTGGCGGCCTGACGCTGCGTGCCGAAGCGTTTTGCAAAAGCGCGCGCGACACGCGACGGCTGCGTCGATATAGCTGGATCCGGCGGGCGCGCGCTCAAGCGCGAGAACGTATAGTTGGGCGAGGTCTTCGCTTTTGCTCAATCGGTGCATTACCGGTATTGACCCTTACACGGCCAATCTCGACCATGCACACGGCCAAGACCCAAAGCGTTCGCCAGCCACAACGGAACCGTTTCCTCTTGAGGCCCATAGGTTATTACCGGCACGACGGGCCCGCCGCATGGATCGACCCGGTCGTCCTCAGGGCGATAACGATATCGTGGAACGATTAAAGAATCCCAGTAGGGCCTTTCCACGGGGATCCTGACGATAAGCCTCTCCCGTGGTTCACGAACAACTTTGGCATCCCGCGCGTGGGCTGCGACACTAAACGTCCCCAGGTTACACAGCACCAGAGCCGTTCCGAGAGCGAACGCTACGGTCATTATCCTCATGCCTTGCACTCCTTGCCACACACAGCCTGGACCCAACTCGGACATCCGGCGACGTTCGACTTCGCGCCACTGTTGAGGGTATATCGGATATCAAAGGCGCCTGATCCGCAACGTCTCATTTTATGAAGACGAGCGGCCCATCTGGCTTGGCGAAGCCGCGTAGCGCCGAATTGGCGTAATTTTGCCGCCGAAATGTCCGACCTCGCCAGCGCCCGGACATCGTGCCCACGATTGATGAGCTCGCGCACGATGGGCGCGCCGATCACGCCAGTCCCGCCCAGAATGAAAACACGCACGCCGTGCTCCCTGATGCAAAATTTGCGGGCACCAACATGAATCTGCAATCCCGGTCCCATACCGCAACGCAACTTGCCGAACGCAAAAATCGTCTCGATTGAAAACGATCTAAAGAAATTTTTTCTCAATTCATTTCCGCTGGACGGAGACGCGTGGCACGCGCTTCTCACCCGCGGCGGATGTGATAGCATTTGGCGGTCTAAATCAGACCAACTTCGCCTCTCAAAACGTCCAAAATCAATAACAGGCGCAGCCGCTCGGCTGCATAGGGAGTGACGCGATGAAATCGGCTTTCAATCGATCTATCCTTGCGCTCGCAGCAATTGTCGTTGTCGCCGGCGCAAGCCAGGCCAGCGCACAGCAGCAACAGCAGCCGCAAAACAAGCCTCTCCACTCTTATCAGTCCGGCACCAAGGAATTCTGGACCCATCCGCCGGATGACTGGTTCCTCGGCGATGAGACCGAAGCCCAAAAGGGCCTCGCACCGCCGTCCGGTCCGCCGACCGGCGCATCGGAAGCCGAACTCGCAGCCATGATGAAAAAGATCAAATTGCCGCCGGGCTTCAAGATCGAAGTCTACGCGCCGGGCGTGCTGGCGGCGCGGCAGATGGCCTGGGGCGACAAGGGCACGCTGTTCGTCGGCTCGTTCGGGCTCGGCAACGTCTACGCCATCACCGACAATGGCGGCAAGAAAGAGGTCAAGACCATCCTCAAGGGCCTCAACATGCCGACCGGGCTGGCCTTCAAGGATGCCGCGCTCTACGTCATCGCGGTCGACAAGCTGATCCGCTACGACAACGCCGAAGCCAATCTCGACAAGCTCGGCGATGGCAAGGTGGTCTATGACGACATGCCGTCCTATGCCGCCCACGGCTGGAAGTACCTCGCCGCCGACAAGGATGGCTGGTTCTACGTTCCGTTCGGACCTCCCTTCAACGTCGGCATCCCGCCGACCAGCGTCTCGCAGATCCGCCGCGTCGATCCCAAGACCGGCAACGCCGAACTGGTGGCGCTCGGCGTGCGCAACAGCGTCGGCGGCGACGTCGATCCGCGCACCGGAAAATACTGGTTCACTGAAAACGCCCGCGACTGGATCAGCGACGACCTGCCGAGCGACAAGCTCAACATGATCTCGAAGGCGGGCGAGCATTTCGGCTATCCCTATTGCCACCAGGGCAACCTGCCGGATCCGAAGTTCGCGATGGGTCACAAATGTTCGGAATTCACCGCGCCAGTGCTCAATCTCGGCGCGCATGTGGCGCCGCTCGGCATGAAGTTCTATACCGGCAACCAGTTCCCCGCCGAGTACAAGAACGCGATCCTGATCGCCGAGCACGGCTCGTGGAACCGGCATAAGTACCAGGGTGGACGCATCGTGCGCGTCACCGTCGGTCCGGACGGAAAGAACGCCAAGGAGGATGTGTTCGCATCCGGCTGGATCGAGGGCGACCAGGGCTATCTCGGCCGGCCCGACGACATCATTCTCGACAAGGACGGCTCGATTCTCGTCGCCGACGACTGGGCCGGCGCGATCTATCGCATCAGCTACAAGAAGTAAGACTCGAGACAACAGAGACTGCGGCCATTCGGGAACGAGTGGCCGCAGCTTTGTGTTTGAGAGAGGCGGGGCGACCAAATTACAGTCGTCATGCCCGGACCTGATCCGGGCATCCATCAAGATGAAAACGCTTTTTTCGAGAGATGGATTGCCGGGTCACCCGTCTACGCTAAAGCTTCACCGGGTCTTCAGGCGTTGGTCCGCCGAAGCCCTGGCGAAGGCGGAAGCCCGGCAATGACGACAGGAGAGAAATGGCGATGAGAATTGCTTTCCTCGGGGCGTTGCCGCTTGCATTCATGTGCGTATTCCCAGCTCATGCCGCCGACCCCGTCGATGCAATCAAGGAAAAGGCCGCGGCCTGCGCCGGCTGTCACGGCGAGGACGGTATTTCGCAGACCGAGAATATTCCCTCGCTGGCAGGCCAGCTCGATCAGTTCATCCAGTGGCAGCTGGTGTTCTTCCGCGGCGGAGCGCGCAAGAACGAGCAGATGCAGCCGATTGCCGAGCAGATCAGTAACGAGGATATCCGGGCGTTCGGCGCCTATTTCGCCTCGCTCACTCCGCCCAAGGCCGCACCCGACGACAACCCCGATCTGTCGAAAAAGGGCGCGCAGGCGGCCGCCGGCCGCCGCTGTGCGTCATGCCATGGCGATAGCTACGCCGGAACGAAAGCGGTGGCGCGGCTGGCCGGCCAGCGCGAGGAATATCTGGTCAAGGCGCTGCACGACTACAAATCGGGCGTGCGCTCCGGCGGCGCCGGCGCCGCCATGACCGATGTCGCCTATCCCCTGAGCGACGAGGAAATCGAAGCGCTGGCGCATTACCTGGCGCATCTGTAATTGTCGTCCCCGCGAACGCGGGGACCCATAACCACCGGCCTTTGTTGATGCGACGCAAGCGAAGGCAACGGACATCTTCTGTAACATCAGCGTCACGGCGTATGGGTCCCTGCTTGGCGCCTTCGCTAAAGCTTCGGCGGCCCACCGTCATGACCCCGGCGAAGCCTTGGCGTAGACGGGTCGCAGGGACGACACCGAACGAGAGGCGCGCGAAGCGCACCTCACTCCCGCTGCTTCTCATAGGCCTTGAGATGCGTGTAGGCGGTGCGCAGTTTCGGCACCGGCACTTTCGCGGCGTCGCCGCGGGCGATCAGGTCGCCGATCACGTGATCGGCCTCGACCGGCGCGCCGGCCTTGATGTCGCGGAACATCGAGGCGGTCATCGGCGATCCCGCCGCGGTGAACATGCCGACCGTCCGTTCCAGGAACGGCGGGCGCGGCGCATAGCCCTCGGCGGTGGCGATCGCGTTGCTCTCATCGAGCATGCCGAGCAGAAAATCCTTGCCGCCGGGCGCCGCCAGAATAGTGCCGACCGCCGCGCGCATCAGGCAGGTCGAGGCTGCCAGCGAGGCGAGGAATACCCACTTTTCCCACATCTCCTGAATGATGTGCTCGCTCGCCACCGCGCCGAACTTGCCGCTCGCCATCACCTCGGCGATGGCGCTCACGCGCTCCGACGGTTTGCCGTCGCGTTCGCCGAAATCAAGCGACTGCATCGGCTGCAGGTGAACCACCTCGCGACGTTCGTTGAGCGTCACTGCGATCGCGCAGAGGCCGCCGAGCACGCGCTCGCGACCGAATTTTCCGTCGAGCACGTCCAGATGCAGCATGCCGTTGAGCAGCGGAATGATCGCGGTTTGCGGCCCGACCGCCGGCGCAAAGGATTTTATCGCGTCGTCGAGGTCGAAGGCCTTGCAGCTCAGGAGAACGACGTCGAATTTCTCGTTGAGTTTGTCCGCCTGCACCGTCGGCGGATTTTTCAATGTCACGTCGCCGTTGGGGCTTTTGATGACGAGGCCGGCGCTCGCCAGCTCGGCGGCACGGCGAGGCCGCACCAGGAAGGTCACGTCACGGCCGGCCGCAAGCAGCCTGCCGCCGAAATACCCGCCGATCGCGCCGGCCCCGACCACGAGAATACGCATTGTTTGGTTCCGTTCGTTGGTGTTCTTCAAGGGCGAATAGTGAGTGGCGAATGGCGAATAGGGAAGGACTGATATTTGCTAGCCGCCATTCGCCATTCGCTACTCACCATTCGCCTCTTTACCACTTCTCGCCAAAGGGCCGGATTTCCAACTCAAACGTCCAGGCGCTGCGCGGCTGCTGATAGAGCTGCCAGTAGGAGGCCGCCACCGAGGCCGGCGGCATCAAGAGATCCGGATTGTCGAGCGCTTCCTTGCCCCAGAGCTTCTCGCGCCGCTCGCGCACCCAGGCGGTATCGACGCCGGCGTCGATGATCAGGTGCGCGACATGGATGTTCTTCGGCCCGAGCTCGCGCGCCATCGCTTGCGCCACCGCGCGAAGTCCGAATTTGGCGCTGGCGAAGGCCGCATAGCCGCTGCCGCCGCGCAAGCTCGCGGTCGCGCCGGTGAAGAAGATGCTGCCCTTGCCCCGCGGCAGCATCAGCCGCGCCGATTCGCGGCCCGCGAGAAAGCCGGCCCAGCAGGCCATTTCCCACACCTTCCGGAACACGCGGTCGGTGGTCTCCAGGATCGGGAAATTGACGTTGGCGCCGACGTTGAAGATGGTGACTTCCAGCGGCGCGTGCTGGTCGGCGTCGTTGAGGAAGGCGGCGATCTCGTTTTCGTTGCGCGCATCCAGCGAGCGCCCGAAGATCGTGCCGCCGGATGCCTCGACCTCCTTCACCAGCGGTTCGAGCTTTTCGCCGTTGCGCCGGCCGGCGAACACGTCAAAACCTTCGGCGGCGAATTTCCTGGCGATCTCGGCGCCGATATAGTCGCCGGCGCCGATCACCGCGCAGCTGGCGTTGCGTTTTTGCATTTTGGGTTCTCCTACGGGCCCTTATCAGGAGAGAGTGTGAGCGATTGAGGAGCCGTGTCCCGGACGCGGTGCAGCGTTCTTCACGCTGCTCCGCAGAGCCGGGACCCACACAAGCTGCACGCACGGCCATGGACCCCGGATCCGCAGCGCACCGCAAGAGGCGCTGCGCCGCATCCGGGGAACGCATCCTCACGCAGTTCACCTCCCCGACACCAACTCCTCGACCTCGCGCAGCTGCTCCTTGCCGAAGAACATTTCCTTGCCGACGAAGAAGGTCGGCGAGCCGAAGGCGCCGCGCTCGACCGCCTGTTGGGTGTTCTCGATCAGTCTGGCCTTGACCTCGGGCTCCTGGGCGCGGGCCAACAGTTTCGCCCCGTCGAGGCCCGAGGCGGTCAAGGCCTTGGCCGCCACGTCGGGATCGTCCATCTTCTTCGGTTCCACCCACATGTGATGGAACGCGGCATCGACATATTTTTCGAACACCCCTTCGAACTGCGCGGCCACGGCGGCGCGCATCAGATTGAGTGTGTTGACCGGAAAGAACGGGTTCCAGACATACGGCTTGACGTGAAAGCGCTTGATGAAGCGCTCGGTCTCGAGCGCATGGAACGCGGGCTTGTTCTTGACGCCGGCCAGCGTTTCGGCCGGCGATTTGTTGTTGGTGGCCTTGAAGATGCCGCCGAGCAGGATCGGCACATATTCGAATTTGACGTTCGCGCGTTGTTCGATCGCCGGGATCGCCTCGTGGCTGAGGAAGGCATTGGGGCTGCCGAAATCGAACAGGAATTGCGGGGCGGTCGAGCTCACGGCGGTCTCCCTGGATAGCGCGAAATGCTTATATGATCTCTATCATTCAAACTAACCTAGCGGGTCGCCTCAGTGGGATCAACCGGCGCCAGAGCGCCGAAGGCGAGCCTGACGATATGATCGTGGAGCCGCGCGACGATGTCTTGCTCGCCGCCCCGAAGGTCGAGATCGATCTGCTTGCCATTGCCATCGTCGAAAATGACGATCGGTTTCCCATCGGCACCCCTGAATGCCTTCAATACAGCCGGCGCGACCTCGGCCGGTGGACCGGAGGCGAGCTGCCGGTGGCCGGTGAAGGCCGTGAGACGTTGCAGAGTTATTTGAATCATTGGAGAAATTCTGATTGAGGCTGGGTTAATTTATACCCGGGTAAATACTTGTCCGTATCGCCCGGGTAAATTATCTCCCTAGGGATATCTCGACTTTCCCGGCCCCGGCTGGCACCACCAAGCGCCGCGCCAACGCGCTGTCTTTGGGGGAATCGCCATGCTCACCGTCCATCATCTCAACAATTCGCGCTCGCAGCGGGTGCTGTGGCTGCTGGAAGAACTCGGGCTCCCCTACGAGATCGTCCGCTATCAGCGCCAGCCGGACATGCGCGCGCCGGCCGAGTTGCGCGCGATCCATCCGCTGGGGAAATCGCCCGTCATCACCGACAACGGCAACACCATCGCGGAGTCGGGCGCGATCGCCGAATACCTCATCGACAGCTATGACGGCGGACGCCTGATCCCGCCGTCCAAGACGCCGGAGCGGCTGCGCTATACCTATTGGCTGCACTACGCCGAGGGTTCGGCGATGCCGCCGCTGCTGTTGAAATTGCTGTTCACGCTGATGCCGAAGCGCGCGCCCGCCTTGCTGCGCCCGCTGGTGCGCAAGGTTTCTAACCAGGCGCTGACCACGTTGGTCAATCCGCAGCTCAAGCAGCACATGGCGTTCTGGGAGAGCGAGCTGGGAAAAAGCGAATGGTTCGCCGGCAGTGAATTTACCGCGGCCGACATACAGATGAGTTTTCCGCTCGAAGCCGCCGCCGCGCGCGGCGGGCTCGAGCAAGGTCACCCCAAAGCGATGGCCTTCCTGGAGCGCATCCACGCCCGCCCGGCCTACCAGCGCGCGCTGGAAAAGGGCGGGCCGTATCAGGTGGGAAGGTAGCTGAACGCCATCATCGGTCATTCCGGGATGGTGCGTTAGCACCAGACCTCAGAGGTGCAATTGCACATCGGGGAATCTCGAGATTCCGGGTTCGATGCTTCGCATCGCCCCGGAATGACGGCTCATTTCTGCACCGCCGCGATCACTTCCTTGACCAGTCGCCCAGGCCGCGAATGTCGCCGGTGGGATCGACGCTATCGCCGAGCCGCGCCGCCAATGAGGCTAACCCAGAGCTTTACTGAAGCCACGCGTACCCCCTCGCGCCCGGCTGCCAATGGGCAGCGGAGCCGAGTTCTAGCGCGACTTCTGCGCCCCGCCAACCGACGGCAGCGCCATCACGGAAACGCCGGGCGGCGGCACCTCGTCGTCGGGCACGAAGAAATCCGACATCAGGGGCACGCTTGGGTCGACGCGGTAATGCTCGAAGTCGCGCACCCCGGCTGCATAGAGCACCTTGTCGTCGATGCAGAATTGCCCGGTGAATTCGCGCGACGGTCTTGTGAAGATGACATAGGCCGCATCACCCATGATTTCCGGCGTGCGGCTGGCGCGCATCATGGCGTCGCCGCCCAAGAGATTGCCGACCGCGGCGGTGGCAATGGTGGTGCGCGGCCACAGCGCGTTGACCGCGATGCCGGCGGCTCTCTGTTCGGCGGAAAGCCCGAGCACGCACACGCTCATGCCGAACTTTGCCAGCGTATACGCGGTGGAATGCTCGAACCATTTTGCCTTCATGTCGAGCGGCGGCGACAACATCAGGATATGCGGATTCTCCGCCTTCTTCAGATGCGGGATGCAGTACTTCGATACCATGAAGGTGCCGCGGGTGTTGATGCCCATCATCAGGTCGAACCGCTTCATGTCGGTTGCCTGCGAATCGGTCAGGCTGATAGCGCTGGCGTTGTTGACGCAGATATCGATGCCGCCGAACTCGGCCACGGTTTTATCGATTGCCGCGATCACCTGGGTCTCCTCGCGGATATCGCAGAGGATCGGCAACGCCTTGCCGCCAGCGGCACGGATCTCGTCGGCGGCGGTGTAGATGGTGCCCTTGAGCTTTGGATGCGGCTCGGCGGTCTTCGCGGCGATCGCGACATTGGCGCCGTCGCGCGCCGCGCGCAACGCGATCGCCAGCCCGATGCCGCGGCTGCCGCCGGACACGAACAGCGTTTTGCCTTTGAGCGATGTCATCATGCTTCCCTGCGGTGTTTCCCGCGGATTTTTGCCTTTGGATCTACTGTCCCGCCGCGTCGGCGCCACGGGTACGCGGATCGGGCGCACCGAGCAATCCATTTGGCGTCACGGCGATCGAGTTGGCCGAAGTCTGCCCCATCGGCTCGATCACGCGGTGGCCCTTGGCTCGGAGCCCGGCCAGCGTATCGTCGGCAAAACCGTGTTCGATCCTCACCTCGTCCGGCAGCCATTGATGGTGCAGGCGGGGCGCCGCCACCGCGGCCGCGACATCCATTTGATAGTCGAGCACATTGACGATCACCTGCAGCACGGTCGAGATGATGCGGCTGCCGCCCGGCGATCCCGTCACCAGCACCGGCTTGCCGTCCTTCAGCACGATGGTCGGCGACATCGACGACAACGGCCGCTTGCCGGGCCCCGGCAGATTGGCCTCATATCCGACCAGGCCGAACGCATTCGACGCGCCCAGCGCCGCGGTGAAATCGTCGAGCTCGTTGTTGAGCAGCACGCCGGTGCCCGCGGCGACGAGGCCGACGCCATAGGGGAAATTCAGCGTATAGGTGTTGCTGACCGCATTGCCCCGGCTATCGACCACCGAATAATGCGTGGTGTTGCTGCCTTCGCGCGGGGGCGCCGGCGAAAACACATCCGTTGCCGGCGTCGCATGATCGAGATCGATGCTGGCGCGCTGCTTGGCCGCGTAGTCCTTGGCGATCAGGGTCGCAATCGGCGCGTTGACGAAGGCGGGATCGCCGAGATAGCGCGCGCGATCGGCATAGGCGCGTTTCATCGCCTCGATCATGACATGCAGCGAGGCCACCGAGCCCTGCTTCATGTCGCTCATCGCAAAACCTTCGAGGATATTGAGCATCTCCAGCAGCACGGTGCCGCCGGACGACGGCAGCGGCATCGAGACCACGTCATAGCCGCGATAGCTGCCGCGCACCGGTTCGCGGATCACCGCCGAATAGGCTTTGAGATCGTCCGCCGTCATGATGCCGCCGACGTCGATGACCGCTTGCGCGATCTTTTCGGCGACCGGGCCCTGATAAAATCCGCGCGGCCCCTGTTCGGCGATCGCCGAGAGCGTCGCGGCGAGATCGGCCTGCACCAGACGGTCGCCCTCGTGCAGCGGGCTGCCATCGCCGCGCGAAAAGATTTTTACCGAAGCCGGCCAGCGCGCCAGCCTCCGGTAGATCGGCGGCAGGGTGTCGGCCATGTCGTCTTCCAGCACGATGCCGTCGCGCGCCAGTTCGATCGAAGGCTTCAGCAGTTCCGCCAGCGTGAATTGCCCCGAGCCGTATTTCTCCAGCGCCAGCGCCAACCCCGCGACCGTGCCGGGCACGCCGATGCCGAGCGCGGAATCCCGCGATTTTGCCGGATCGGGCTTGCCGTCGGCCCCGAGGAAAATATCCCGCCTGGTCGCAGCCGGCGCGGTCTCGCGATAATCGATCGCGACGTCCTCGTTGCGTTCCCGCAAATGGATCACCATGAACCCGCCGCCGCCGATATTTCCCGCGCGCGGATAGGTCACGGCCATCGCAAAACCGGTGGCGACCGCCGCATCCACCGCGTTGCCGCCACGCCGCAGCACGTCGGCGCCGATTCCCGCGGCGATCTTCTCCTGCGCGACCACCATGCCGTGTTCTGCGAAGGCGGCATGAATGGCATCGGCCGCGGGCGGCGTATAAGCGCCGCGGCCGCGGTCCTGCGCGGCTGCGGGAACACAGAGCGCGACGACAAGCGCGATGGCCGCAAGCATTCCGCGCCGTTCGGTTGGAAAGGAGATCATCAAACTTCCGCCGCGGGTTTGAGGCTATTCTCGCGTCAAGGGCTGTCGCGCTCGCGAATGCTATACGGTTTCGCGTTCCCAAGGCAAAACGCCTCCTCGTGATGACAAAGGAAATTTTCGCGCATGGCGGTGATTGCTTCGGACGTACGCATGGGGGAGATACGAGAGAAATATCCCCCGCGCGCCGCCGTCATTAGCTGGATTTTCTTCGACTGGGCGGCGCAGCCCTATTTCACGCTGATCACCACTTTCATCTTCGCACCCTATTTCGCCACCCATGTCGCGACCGATCCGGCGAGCGGACAATCGCTGTGGGGATTTGCGACCGCGGCGGCGGGATTGATGATCGCGCTGCTGTCGCCGGTGCTGGGCGCGATCGCGGATGCCAGCGGCCGGCGCAAGCCGTGGATCGCGGTGTTCGGCGCCATGCTGGTGATCGGCTCGTGCCTGATGTGGTTCGGCAAGCCCGGCGAGCCAGGTGTGATTGCGCCGCTGCTGGTGGCCTATGCGATCGCGACCGTCGGCGTCGAATTCGCGACCGTCTTCAACAATGCGATGATGCCGACCCTGGTGCCGCCGAACCAGATCGGCCGGCTGTCCGGCACCGGCTGGGCCACCGGCTATGTCGGCGGTATTTTAAGTCTGATCCTGGTGCTCGGCTTTCTGGCCGCAAGCCCCGAGACCGGGCGCACGCTATTCGGATTTGCGCCGTTGTTCGGTCTCGACCCCGTCAGCCATCAGGGCGACCGCATCACCGGACCCTTAACCGGCATCTGGTTCATCATCTTCGTCGTGCCGATGTTTTTGCTGACGCCGGATTATCCCGCCCGGCGTCCTGTAAGTGAGGCCTTGAGCCAGGGATTGTCCGAGCTGAAGCAAACGCTTGCCGAATTGCCGAAGCAGAAATCGCTTCTCGCATTCCTGCTCGCCAACATGATCTACACCGACGGGCTGGTGTCGCTGTTTGCCTTCGGCGGCATCTACGCCGCCGGCACCTTTGGCTGGAACACGATACAAATCGGCACCTTCGGGATCATCCTCGCCATCGCCGGCACCTTTGGCGCCTGGCTCGGCGGCAAGCTCGACGACAGGCTCGGGCCGAAGCGGGTGATCGCGGGCAGCATGATGATCCTGCTGCTGGCGATCGTCGCGATCCTGCTGGTGGACAAGCAGACGATCCTTTTCATGAAGGTCGCGCCGCCGGCCCCCGGTGGGGCCTTGTTCGCGAGCGCCGCCGAGCGCGCTTATCTCGTGCTCGGCTGCCTGATCGGTTCGGCCGGCGGCCCGCTGCAGGCCGCGTCGCGCACGCTGCTGATACGGCTCGCGCCGAAGGATCGCATCGCGCAATATTTTGGATTGTTCGCGCTGACCGGAAAAGTAACGT
>DATNMT010000381.1:0-7299 GCA_035602495.1 Bradyrhizobium sp. | reverse complement strand
GCCCGATCACCGGGGAGAGTACGTATAAGCCGTAAACCATTGCGCGGGGAATGCCGGGTGAAACCGGTGCGACCTGACTAACGCGTGTGCGTTCTATCACTACCATTGCACACGCGGCTTGCGGGCGCATCGAGCGCCCGGCATTCCCTGCGCCCTCTTTTCAGAGGGAGCCGGACGAAAGAGCAAACCTCGCGCGAAAACACGCGGCGAGATCGCGAAGTCATGCACAGTGCGCTCCCCTCCCTCCACGCGCCTTTGCGCGTGGCGGGGTCCGAGGCGAGCAAAGCTCGCTCTCGAGGTCGGGGGTGGGGGGTCTCTCCGCAGGAACCGCTGCTTCAGCGTATGCCGCACCACCCCCCACCCCCGACCTCAAGAGCGAGCTTTGCTCGCCTCGGACCCCGCCGCTTCGCGGAGGGAGGGGAGTTCACCGCCGTTGCCGAAACATCGATCGTCCTTCGCGGAGAGGGCCTACTTCCCCGCCTGCATCGCCTTCTCGATCCGCCGCGCCAGCACCGACCAGTACGTGCCCGGCCGGAATCGCTGCAACAGATCCATCATGCGGGCGTCGTTGCCGATAAGGATGCGCGGCTGGTTCTTCTCGATGCCGGTGATGATCCGCAAAGCCGCTGCCGCCGGCGTGGTTTTTGCGATCCTGTCGAACCGCTCGATCGATTGCGCGCGGCGGGCATTGTCGGTGACGCCGGTGCCGGCGCGGGAATTGCGGACGATGTTGGTGGCGACCCCGCCGGGATGCACGACGGAAAGCCGAACCGGGCTGTTCGCCATCTGCAGCTCATGCCGCAGGCTTTCCGAAAAGCCGCGCACCGCGAATTTCGCCGCCGCATACGCGGTCTGGCCGGGCGGCGCGATGATGCCGAACAGCGAGGAAAGGTTGACGATGTGGGCCTCGGGCCTGTTCGCCAGATGCGGCAGGAAGGCGCGGGTCGCATGCACCACGCCCCAGAAATTGATGTTCATCAGCCAGTCCATCTGCGCTTGCTCGATCTCGGTGAACTGGCCGAGCAGGGCCACGCCGGCATTGTTGACGACGATGTTGAGGCCGGGATGGGCCGCGGTCGCGGCCCTGGCGAAATCCGCAATTTGCCCGGGCTCGCCGACATCGACGCGGTGGACGCTGACCTTGCGCGAACCGCTTTTGGCGATCTCGGCCGCCACCGCCTGCAGGCCGGCCTCGTCGCGATCGGCCAGCGCCAGGTCGCAGCCGCGCGCGGCGAGCTCACACGCCAGCGCCCGGCCGATGCCGCTGGCGGCTCCAGTCACGGCGGCGGCGGCTCCACGTATTGCGGTCATGCGGTCAGCTCCATGTCGGGGAAGGATTTGCGTAGGCGGACCCTTATACGGCCGCGCCATTTTGGCAACCGGGGCGGAGCCACCGCCCTCATCCTGAGGAGCCGCGCATCTTGCGCGGCGTCTCGAAGGATGGGCCGCATCGGGGCCTCATGGTTCGAGACGCCGCGCCTTCGCCCTCCGGGCTACGGCGGGCTCCTCACCATGAGGAGCGAACAGCCGGCGTTCCTCGGCGGCTTGCCGCCGCTTCCTCGACATGATCCGCCGTGATATTGGCCATCGATGCAATTCCCCGCCCTGAAAAAATCCATCGCGGCGCTTCTGCTCTCCCTCCTCGCCACCGCCGCCATGGCGCAGGAGGCGGTGAATTTCGTCTCGCTCGATGGCAAGACCAGTCTCACCGCCTATCTCAGCCGGCCGGCGGGCGACGAGCCGCGGCCGGCGCTGGTCCTGATGCATGGCTGCTCCGGCCTGCTAGGCCAGCGCGGACGCATCCTGCCGCTCTATCGCGCCTGGATGCGGGCGCTGGTGGTGCAGGGCTATTCGGTGCTCGCGGTCGACAGCGCCACGCCGCGCGGTTTCGGCCAGACCTGCTCGCCGGGCCCGGAGCGGGCCACCATGTTGCGCGACCGGCCGAAGGACGCCTATGCCGCCCTGCAATATCTGCAATCAAAGCCGTTCGTGCAGGCCGACCGCGTCGGCCTGATGGGCTGGTCGCAGGGCGGCGGCGTGGTGCTGCTGTCCATCAACGACAAGAGCATCGGTCGGCCGGCCGATCTCGCGCACGAGTTCAAGGCCGCGGTGTCGTTCTATCCCGGCTCCTGCAGCGAGCGGCTGCAATCCAAACCGTTCACACAGGTCGAGCCGCAAAGCTGGACCACGCGGGTGCCGCTGCTGACGCTGTTCGGTGAGGCCGATACCTGGACGCCGTTTGCGCCCTGCGAGGCTTTTATCGCGGCGGCGAAAGCCCGCGGCAATCCGGTCGAATTGAAAAGCTACGCCGCGGCCGTGCACGCCTTCGATGCGCCGAACCTGACCCGCACCGAATTGCCGCAATATCGCACCGGCGACGGACCGATCCCGCTGATCGCCACCGACCGCGACGCCCGCACCGACGCCTTTCCCCGGGTGCTGGAATTCCTGAAACTGCATCTCGAAGCCAATTGAACGGAGAGGCCGATGTCGCTCGCTTTCCTCCTGACCTCGCTGATCGTGATCGCGTCCCCCGGCACCGGCGTGCTCTACACGCTGGCGGTGGCGCTGACCAAGGGATCGCGCGCCAGCATCATCGCGGCGTTCGGCTGCACGCTGGGGATCGTTCCGCATATGTCGGCCGCCATGCTGGGGTTGGCCGCGGTGCTGCACACCAGCGCGCTGGCGTTCTCGGTGCTGAAATATTGCGGGGTGATTTATCTCATGTACATGGCCTGGCAGGCGCTGCGCGAGCAGGGCGCGCTCAAGGTCGATGCCCGCGTCGACGCGCGCTCGGGGCCGCGGGTGATCGTCACGGCGATTCTGATCAATATCCTCAACCCGAAACTGTCGATCTTCTTCCTGGCGTTCCTGCCGCAGTTCATCGCCGCCGACGAGGCTTACCCGTTGCTGCGGATGCTGGAGTTGAGCACAGCCTTCATGGCGATGACGTTTGCGGTGTTTGCGGTCTACGGCCTGTTCGCGGCCTCGGTCCGCGACCGCATCGTCAGCCGCCCGAAGGTCATGACCTGGCTGCGCCGCGGCTTTGCCGGCGCCTTCGCGGCGCTCGGCGTGCGGCTGGCGCTGGCGGAGCGGTAGGGATCTGTCATGCCCCAACCCCGTCATTGCGAGCCAACGGGTCGCGCGAATGCGCGCCCGATGACAGGCTCCGCGAAGCAATCCAGCTTTGGCGCGGCGAAGAAAGCTGGATTGCTTCGTCGCGGAGCTCCTCGCAATGACTGAGAGGGGGAGGGGCCACTGCCACCGTCCGCCCGGAATCAAAAAGCGGGCCCAAGGCCCGCCGCTTCGCAAATCCCTTCCGCCGGGTGCCCGGGCGGAGCAGGGCTCCACCCGGGCTGGAAAGTTACTTCTTCTTCGACTTCTTGGCCTTCTTCGCCTTCTTCGCCTTCTTCGCTTTCTTAGCCATAGTATCCTCTCAGGGTTTAATGGATGGAAACGCGACACGAGAGGCATGCTCGGCGGAGGGCCAGCCTCGCAACATCCTCGAATGTTAATCCAACAGATTCGCGGGCCGCTGCCCCGCGCTGTCACGCCGCCGTCATCGCGTTATCCACAGCTGAAATGCATTTTTGACGCGATTTCGCGGAAATTTCCGTCCGCAATGCCTGCGACGCACGCGCCGCGCGCCGTTTGGCGTCGGGCGATGTCGGCATGGAGCTCGATCCTTGCACCGTGGGACGCCGCCTCGTCAGGGTTAACGGCGCCGCAACGCGACGGCGCGGTTTGGATCAATCCGGAACAGGCCGCGCGCTTCTTTATGATTTCAAAACCACAGCAGCGATTGCCGCCGCGCGGTGAGAGTCCGTTAAGCGGCGCGGCTGCAACTTATCCGCAATAGAACGGGGAAACGTCATGGGCGGGCTGTTCGATAACGGGGGAGGCAGGGCGATGGATGCCCTGCGGTCGCAATGCTGAGCGTGCCGACGCTGTGGACGGCCTTCGTCGTCAATTTTCTGGCGCTGGGCCTGATCTGGGCCTATGTCAGCCGCAGCTATCCGAAATTCGAGGCCGCGCCGTTCTGGACCGGCTCGGCCTTCGCCGCGGCCGGCGGCGCGTCGCTGGCAATGCTGCGCTTCAATTTCGATTCGCTGCTGCCGCTGTTGACCGGCGGCACCATGATGATCTTCGCCGCCTGCCTTGCCGTGATGGGCATCAAGCGGTTTTTCGACCAACCGGTCTCCTGGCGCAGTACCGCGCTGATCACGGGCTTGAGCTTCGCGGGCCTCGCCTTCTTCATCGTCGTCTACGACAACGCCCAGATCCGGATCCTGATCTATACGCTGGGTCAGGCGGTGCCGATGATGCTGACGGTGAAGCTGTTGCTGCGGCGGCAGGACGGCCGGATCAGCCCCGGCGCCCGGCTCGCCGGAATCGTCTCCATCCTCATTATCGCCATTTACGCCGTCCGCGCCGGCGGCAGCCTGCTGCATCTGGGCGGCGATTTCACGTTCACCCATTCCAATCCGGTGCAGTCGATCCTGGTGCTGGCGCTGCTGTTCCTGTCGATGTCGGTGAATTTCGGCTTCCTGCTGATGGCGATCGACCGGCTGCGCAACGAGGTCGCCGATCTCGCGCTGCTCGACGACCTCACCGGCGTCGGCAACCGGCGGCATCTGTTGCAGCGGCTGACCGAGGAATGCGCGCGGTCGGAACGCTCAAGCGAGCCGTTCGCGCTTTTGGTGGTCGATCTCGACGGCTTCAAGCTGGTCAACGACACCCACGGCCATGCCGCGGGCGACGCCTGCCTGCAGCATTTTGCCCTGATGGCGCAGACGAGCTTGCGGCCCGGCGACATGCTGGCGCGCACCGGCGGCGACGAGTTCTGCATCGTGCTGCCGGCTTCCACGCTGCGCGAGGGCGCGATGATCGCCCGCCGCATCCTGGATGTGTGCCGCGCGGACGCCGAGGCCTGCGTCGGCGCCGATATCCCGATCTCGCTCTCGATCGGGGTGGCGCAATGGACCCAACAGATCGGCCCGTACCCGGACCGGCTGATGGCCGCCGCCGACCACGCGCTTTATGCCGCCAAGAAGGACGGCAAGAACCGCGCCGCGGTCTATGACCCGGCGCCGCCGTTGGCGCCCAGGCAGGAGCCGATGCCGGAACCGGCGCTGCGCAAACTCGCCTGAAGCATGCTATCCAGACACGATGAATTTCCGCCTGCTGGTCACGGCGCTATGCGCCTTCGCGATTTCAATCCCTGCTTCGGCGCAAACGCCCGACCTCGCGACGATCGCGCGTGGCTCGGGCACGCCCGAGATACCCGGTCTGAAGATGGTCTGGCTCGCGCCGTGGGGCGATGTCGCCAAGAGCCATCCCTGGCGCAACATCATCGTGCACCAGACCGAAGGGCCGGCCGGGTCCGCGCGCGGCGGGGCGCTGGAGCAGTCGAAAAATCCGGCCCGGCGCGGCGTCATGGTCTGGGTCGAGACCGACGGCACGGTGTATTGGGCGGTAGCCGAAAATCTGGTGCCGACCCATGGCGACGGCGGCAACCGCAACGACAACAAATATATCGACAACGGCCCGACCTTTCATCAGGTGGTGGGCGACAACTCGGTGGGGGTGGAATTCGCCGGCAATTATCCCGACGTGACGCGGCCGGCCACCGAGGCGCAGGTTTCGGCGTGGCGGATTTTGGTGAAGGTGCTGCGGGCGCGCTACGGCATTCCGCTCGACCGCGTCTATGCCCATAACTGGATCGACTTCAAGGACGCGCGCTACTGCGAAGGCTGCGCGCTTGCGACGCTGGCGCGGCAATGGGGAGAGTAGACGAGAGATTACATTTCTCAGATCGGCCGCTCCATCCAGCGGAAGATGCGGTGGATCAGGCCGGGGCGGCGCGCGCGCTCCGGCTGCGCCTCCTCGTTATCCTCGGCGATGCAGCGCTTGTAGAAATATTCCAGGAACACCATGTCGTTCGGCTCGGTGACCGTAAAGCTCTCCTCGCCGACGAACACCGTGTAGGCGTAGAAGAACGGCCCGATGAAGGGCACGGTCGGCGGCGTGGCGCGGTCCTTCGAGATCACGAATTCCGACGGCTCCAGCCCATGCGCGATCATGATCTGCTCGAGTTTCGGCAGCTTGCGCATGAACTCGGCGGAAAATCCGCCGACGGTTGATTGCAACGTAATGGCCACGGCGATCCCTCGAAAACCACGCCTCGTCCGGCTTGGTCGGCCGACCGCGCCGCGGGGTTCAAAAGCCAGCGGTTCAAGCCCCCGGTTCAGCCCCGGTTCAAGCTCCATTGGCGCGCTCAGCGAACCGAACAGCCTGGCCGAAATTCTCCGGGGCTGACGAGGTGCTTATGTCGTCCCCGCGAACGCGGGGACCCATAACCCCAAATGTCCGTTGCTGCGATGCCCGGCAAAGTAAGGCAACTTGCACTGCCTCTCTCACGACCGACACGGCGTATGGGTCCCCGCGTGCGCGGGGACGACAGCATTTTCGTTCAAAAGCAAAAAAGCCGGCGTTGCCGCCGGCTTTTTCGACTCGTTACTTCACGCCACTAATCAATGCGCGGCTTCGAGCGCGGCCGCTTCCTGCCTTGCGATGGTGCCCTTGACGGCCGACTGCACCTTCTCGAAGGCGCGGACCTCGATCTGCCGCACGCGCTCGCGCGACACGCCGAATTCGGCGGCGAGGTCTTCCAGCGTCATCGGATCCTCCGCCAGACGCCGCGCCTCGAAGATGCGCCGTTCGCGCGGGTTGAGCACGCCGATGGCGCCGTTCAGCGCCTCGCGGCGATGATCGAACTCCTCGTGCTCGGCCATGATGGTTTCCTGGTTGGGCGCGGTATCGACCAGCCAGTCCTGCCATTCGCCGGCTTCGCCGTCGTCGCGGATCGGCGCGTTGAGCGAGGCATCGCCGCCGAGCCGGCGGTTCATGTCGATCACGTCCTGATCGGTGACGCCGAGGCGCTTGGCAATCAGCTTCACCTGGTCGGGGTGGAGATCACCCTCGTCCAGCGCGGAGATCTTGCTCTTCGCCTTGCGCAGGTTGAAGAACAGCTTCTTCTGGTTCGCGGTGGTGCCCATCTTCACGAGCGACCAGGAACGCAGGATGTACTCTTGTATTGAGGCCTTGATCCACCACATGGCGTAGGTGGCGAGCCGGAACCCCTTCTCGGGTTCGAATCGCTTCACCGCCTGCATCAGGCCGACATTGCCCTCCGAGACGACCTCGGAGATCGGCAATCCGTAGCCGCGATAGCCCATGGCGATCTTGGCCACGAGCCGGAGATGGCTGGTGACAAGGTGATGTGCCGCGTCGCGATCG
>DATNMT010000354.1:0-14320 GCA_035602495.1 Bradyrhizobium sp. | reverse complement strand
GCCGCAAATAGTCGGACGCCGCGAGCGGCTTTTCGCAGAGATCCGCGAACGGAAACCGCGCGACGCCGTCCGCCGAGCACGGCACGTGCAGGATGCGGCCCTTGATCGAAATGTCGCGCGGCTTGCATCTGGCGTTGCCGGTCATCCTTACCCATGCCTGGTCGAGGGCTGCGGTGGCGGCGGCATCGGCCGGCACCAGCCACATCTTGACGCCGACCAGCTTCTCCAGCCGGAAATCGGTGCGCGCATCGAGCCGCAGCACGTCCATATGATCGGATATCTGCGCGATGAAGGGCAAGAACAGCGCCCGGTTCAGGCCTCCTTTGTAGAGGTCCTCGGGCGCGACATTGGATGTCGCCACCACCACGGTACCGAGTTCGAACAATTTTGCGAACAGCCGCCCCAGGATCATCGCATCGGCGATGTCGGTGACATGGAATTCATCGAAGCACAGCAGCCAGGCTTCTTCGAAGATCGACGCGGCGGTGAGCGCGATGACGTCGCCATCGGCGATCTCGCCGCGCGCGATGTTCTGGCGATAGCCGTAGATCCGCTCGTGCACCTCGGCCATGAATTCGTGGAAATGGGCGCGGCGCTTGTGCGCAACCGGGCTGTGCTGGAAGAACAGGTCCATCAGCATGGTCTTGCCGCGGCCGACTTCGCCATGAATGTAGAGTCCGCGCGGCGGCGATCCGTTCTTGTCGGCAAACAACCGGCCGAGCAGCCGTTGCTTGCGCGTCGGCTTGTAACCGGTGAGCCGCTGCTCGAGGTCTGAAAGCGCCTCGGCGGCCCCCGCCTGCGCGGCGTCGGGCTCGATCGCGCCGGAGGAGACGAGCGCCTGATAATGAGCGCGGAACGGGGCGGACGGGGGAGACAACATGGCCCCCCTTACGGCTCAACATGGCGGAAATTGCAAGCCAAGAATTGGTGCAGGGGGTATCGCAAACCGTCATCGCCCGGCTTGACCGGGCGATCCAGTACGCTCAGGCCCCCTCGATTCTATCGCTGCCGCCTCTGGAATACTAGATCGCCCGGTCAAGCCGGGCGATGACAGATGTGCATGCGGCGAGCGCCTGCCTCACGCGCTCAGCGCGTAGGAATCCTCGACCACATAGGGGCCGCCGCCGGTCGAGGCCCGCGACGAGAACAGCACGAAGCGCGACGCCGTGAACACGCGGGTCGGAAAATAGCCGCGCACCGACAAATAATCCGCGACATCCTGGTTGGAGGCGTCGCGCAGCCGCGCCAGCGTCACATGCGGGGTGAATTTGCGCCCCTCCGGATCGAGCCCGATGCGCTGCATCAGCCGCTCCAGTTCGGCCTGCAGCTCGATCAGCGGCCGGCTCGGCACCACCTGGGCCACCACCGCGCGCGGCTTTTTTCCGCCGAAGCTCGAGAGGCCCTGCAGCGCGACCTCGAACGGCTTGCGGTTGACCCGAAACAGCATCGAGGCGATTTCGTTGGCAGCGATGCCGTCGATATCGCCGATGAAGCGCAAGGTGAGATGATAATTTTCGGGGTCGATCCAGCGGGCGCCGGGAAGGCCACCCCGCAAATTGGAAAGTGTCTGGCCGATCTCGGCCGGAATTTCCAGTCCGGTAAACAAACGCGGCATCGCAAGACTCCCGATGCTGAAACCCGGCAACGAATCACCGATACCTATTTTGTACCTGAGTTATGTGACTCTGCGAAGCATCCGACGTTAACAGATTGCAAACCTTCCGCAAAAACACGGTGTTAGGGTTATCGCTGCCTGATTTTCAACTGCGTTGCCCGCTAACCGTGCCGAGAAATGCCTGCACGGCGGGCAAAATGTTCTTGACGATGATGTCGACGCCCTCCGCGGTCGGATGGATGCCGTCCGCCTGATTGAGGCCGGCATCGGCGGCAACGCCCTCGAGGAAGAACGGATACAGCGGCACGCCAAAGGATTTTGCGAGATCCGGATAGATCGCGTTGAAGCGCGCCGAATAGTCGCTGCCATAATTCGGCGGCGCCACCATGCCGCACAACAAAACCGCGATGCCGCGCGCCTTCAGGCGGGTCAGAATGTCCGACAGCGCCGAACGGGTGACCGCGGGATCGGTGCCACGCAGGGCATCGTTGGCGCCAAGCTCGAGGATCACCGCCTCGGTGCCCTCGGGCACCGACCAGTCGAGCCGGTCGCGGCCGCCGGAACTGGTGTCGCCGGACACCCCGGCATTGATCATGTCGACCGCTATCCCCTTGGTCTGTAATGATTTTTGAAGCCGTTCCGGAAATGCCTCGGACGCCGAAAGGCCGAGGCCCGCGCTCAACGAATCCCCCAATACGACCATTTTTATCGGCTTGGTGGCAGCCGCGGCCGCGGTTTGCGCAAAGGCCGTTCCCCCTGTCGTCAGCAACAGGCCCAACACAAGTATGTGCACGAACAACAACGCCCGCCTCTCGACCGCGCCCGCGGAAGTGCCATATGACCGGGCCATGGACAGTCTCATCGAATCCTCATCGTTGGCCGGCCTTGCGCCGGACACCATCTCCATCTCGAACGTCAATCTCTCGCTCGGCTCGGGCGCTGCACGTGTTCATATCCTGAAAGATATCAGCCTGCGCGTGGCGCCGGGTGAAGCAATCGGCCTGATCGGCCCGTCGGGCTCCGGAAAATCCACCCTGCTGATGGTGATGGCAGGATTGGAACGCCCGGACAGTGGAGAGGTGGTGGTGAGTGGCACCCCTTTCAACGCCCTCGACGAGGATGCGCTTGCCCGCTTTCGCGGCCGCCAGGTCGGCATCGTGTTTCAATCGTTTCATCTGATCCCGACCATGACGGCGCTCGAGAATGTCGCGGTGCCGCTGGAGCTCGCCGGCAATCCCGATGCGGCACGGCGCGCGGCGGAGGAATTGACCTCGGTCGGGCTCGGCGACCGCCTGCATCACTATCCCACGCAATTGTCCGGCGGCGAACAGCAGCGGGTGGCGCTGGCCCGGGCGCTGGCGCCCGACCCGGCAATCCTGGTGGCGGACGAGCCCACCGGCAATCTCGATGAGGCGACCGGCAAGCAGATCGTCGATCTCCTGTTCACCAAGCATGCCGAGCGCGGCATGACGCTGGTGCTGGTGACCCACGACAGCGCGCTGGCGGAGCGCTGCGACCGCGTGGTGCGGCTGCGCTCGGGCCGCATCGACGGCCAGCCGGCGGATCGCAAAGCCATTTCATGACGATCGCTTCCGAAGCCATCGAGGGCCGCCGCGCGCCGTCGCTTCCGCTGCGCTTTGCCTTGCGCGAATTGCGCGGCGGCTTGCGCGGCTTCTATGTCTTCATCGCCTGCATCGCGCTCGGCGTGATGGCGATTGCCGGCGTCGGCTCGGTCGCCGCCAGCCTCGGCGAGGGGCTGGCGCGGGAGGGCCGCACCCTGCTCGGCGGCGACGCGGCGTTTTCCCTGATGCAGCGCGAGGCCGCGCCGGATGAAATCGCGTTTCTCCGCGCACGCGGCGAGGTCTCGGTGTCGGCGACGTTGCGAACCATGGCGCGTGCCGGCGACGGCCAGCTCGCGCTGGTCGAGGTCAAGGCGGTCGATGACAGCTATCCGATGCTGGGTGGATTGACGCTGCAACCGGCCATGCCGCTGGCCGATCTGCTGGCCGAGCGCCAGGAGGCTTCCGGCACCGCATTCGGCGCGGCGGTCGATTCCACCCTGCTGGCGCGGCTCGATCTCAAGCTCGGCGACCGCGTCACGATCGGCAGTGCGAGTTTTGTAATCCGCAGCGTGGTCGACGCCGAACCCGACAAGCTCGCCGGCGGCGGCATCGGTCTCGGTCCGCGATTCCTGGTCAGCCTGGCCGGCCTGCGTGCCACCGGATTGATCCAGCCGGGCAGCCTGGTGCGTTGGCTCTACCGGGTGAAGTTGCCCGACAATTTGGCCGGCGACCGCGCCACCGCCGCATTCGTCGATAATGTCAGAGCCGCGTTGCCACAGGCCGGCTGGGGCATCCGCAGCCGCAGCAACGCTTCCCCGCAGCTCGAACGCACCATCAACCGTTTCACCCAGTTCCTCACGCTGGTCGGCCTCGCTGCACTCCTGGTCGGCGGCGTCGGCGTCGCCAATGCGGTCAAAAGCCATATCGATCGCCGCCGCGACGTCATCGCGACGTTCAAGGCGCTCGGCGCCACCGGCCGCGAGGTGTTTGCGATCTACCTGACCCAGGTCATCGTGCTCGCGACCATCGGCTCGGCAATCGGGCTTGCCGCCGGCGCGGCACTGCCCTTCGTCATCGTCGGGGCGTTCGGCAAGCTGCTGCCGCTGCCGGTGGTGCCGGCGCTGCATCCGGATGAGCTCGCGCTGTCGTTCGCCTATGGCCTGTTGACCGCGCTGGCCTTCGGGCTGTGGCCGCTCGGCCGGGTCCATGATGTGCCGGTGGCGGCGCTGTTCCGCGAGGCGGTCTCGAGCGAATGGCATCGGCCGCGCTGGCGCTACCTCGCCTCGATGGCGGTGGTGATCGCCCTGCTGATCGCGGTGGTGATCGGGCTTGCCTATGACAAGCGGGTCGCGACAGTGTTCGTCGTCGCCTCGATCGCGGTGTTCGCGTTGTTGCGCGGCATCGCGGCCGGCGTGATGGCGCTGGCGCGACGGCTGCCGCGGTCGCGTTTCACCATGCTGCGGCTGGCGATCGCCAACATCTACCGGCCCGGCGCATTGACGCCGTCGGTGGTGATGTCGCTTGGCCTCGGGCTCGCGGTGCTGGTCACGATCACGCAGATCGACGGCAACCTGCGGCGGCAATTCCTCGCGGCGCTGCCGGACCGCGCGCCGTCATTCTATTTCATCGATATCCCCACCGCCGAGGCCGCTCGCTTCGGCGAATTCCTCAAATCCACCGCCCCGGGATCGACGGTGGAGGACGTGCCGATGCTGCGCGGGCGCATCATCTCGGCCCGCGGCGTCAAGGGGGAGGACCTCAACGCCACGCCCGACTCCGAATGGGTGCTGCAGAGCGACCGCGGCCTGACCTATACCGGCGAAATCCCGAAAGGCTCCAAGGTGGTGGAGGGTCAATGGTGGGGCCCCGATTACAGCGGGCCGCCGCTGGTCTCGATGGAAAAAAAGATCGCCGACGGACTTGGACTGAAGATCGGCGACGAGATCGTCATCAACGTGCTCGGCCGCAATATTCCGGCCACCATCGGCAATTTGCGCAGCATCGACTGGCAAGCCCTCGGCATCAACTTCGTGCTGGTGTACTCCCCCAACGCCTTCAAGGGTGCGCCGCACACCCATGTCGCGACCCTGACCGAGGCCCATCCGGACGCCACCGGCGACGCCCGGATCATCAGGGCGGTCGCCGACGCCTTCCCGATGGTGACGAGCGTGCGGGTCCGCGAGGCGCTCGACACCATCGGCAGCGTGGTGACCAACCTCGTGCTGGCGATCCGCGGCGCCAGCGCGGTCACCTTGATCTCCGCCATCCTGGTGCTGGGCGGCGCGCTCGCCGCCGGCCATCGCCACCGGGTCTACGACGCCGTCATTCTCAAGACCCTGGGGGCGACCCGGGCGCGACTGCTAGGCGCCTATGCGCTGGAATATCTGATGATCGGTTTTGCGACCGCGGTTTTCGGCGTGATCGCCGGCTCGATCGCGGCCTGGCTGATCGTGACCCGGCTGATGACGCTGAGCTTCGTCTGGCAGGCCGGCAGCGCCGCCTTCGTGGTCGCCGCCGCGCTGATTGTCACGGTGGGACTGGGGCTCGCCGGCACGCTTTTGGCCCTGAATCAGAAGCCGGCCACGGTGCTGCGAAATTTGTGACAAAGTAGAAACAATTGGCCGCGGGCTGACGCGCCGGCGCCGCGGGCAGTTGCCCACGACATCCCGCTTCTCGTTTGCGGAGCGACATTCAGCCGCGCATGGAAGCTTGCGGCGGATGTGCTAGTTTCCCACATATGAACCGGGTCAGACGCCGCTTGATGAATTAAAGTTAATGTCAGCGGGCGGCGGTATCTGAGATAGGTTTCTGACCGGCGCCGCAAACCCCTTGCGCTCCGCCGGACCAACAACGGGAATTCGACCATGTCGGACCTAGACCGCAACTACGCCTCTCCTTTCGGCCGGGCCGCCGGGCGCGTTGACGCCGCGACCGTCGACGCCGGTCTGCGCGCCTACATGCTGCGCATCTACAATTACATGAGCATCGGCCTGGCCATCACCGGCCTTGCCGCGCTTGGCGTCTATATGGCGGCGGTGACCGCCGATCCGTCAGGCGCCGCGGCCAAGATCGGCAACGCCTTTCTGACGCCGTTCGGGTACGCGATGTTCGTGAGCCCGCTGAAATGGCTGTTCATCCTGGCGCCACTCGTCATGGTGTTCGCGATTTCGGCCGGCATCAACCGTCTCGCACCGGCGACCGCCCAGATGCTGTTCTGGGTGTTCTCGGCGTTGATGGGCGTTTCGCTGTCCTCGATCTTCCTGGTGTATACGCACACCTCGATCGTTCGGGTGTTCTTCATCACCGCGGCCACCTTCGGCGCCTTGAGCCTGTACGGCTACACCACCAAGCGTGACATGACCGGGATGGGATCGTTCCTGTTCATGGGATTGATCGGCATCATCATCGCCAGCCTGGTCAATCTGTTCCTGGCCAGCTCGGCGCTGCAGTTCATCGTGTCGGTGGTCGGCGTTTTGGTGTTCGCGGGCCTCACCGCCTGGGATACCCAGCGGCTGAAGAACGACTACATCTACGGCTATGCCTCGCAGGGCGGCGCCGTGGCGGAGCGTGCGTCCATCCTCGGTGCGCTGTCGCTCTATTTGAACTTCATCAACCTGTTCACGCTGCTGCTGCAGCTGCTTGGGCAGCGCGACTGACCGCTTTCGCTTCCGGCGAAGCAATGAAGCCCCGGCCATACCGGCCGGGGCTTTTCTTTTGCAATCAGCAAAAATAATCTACGAGCCATGTCCTCGCTCGAAATCAGGCCCACGGCCGCGGCCGACCTGCCGGCCATTACCGCGATCTATCAACACGCCGTGCTTTACGGCACCGCCACCTTCGAATTGATCCCGCCGGATCTCGCCGAGATGACGCGGCGCTTCGATGCGCTGATGGACGGCGGTTTTCCCTATTTCGTCGCCGCCCTCGACGGCCGCGTGGTCGGCTACGCCTATGCCGGCGCCTACCGGCCGCGGCCGGCCTATCGCTTCACGGTGGAGAATTCGGTCTATCTGGAGCCCGCAATCCACCGCCGCGGCATCGGCCTGCAATTGATGCAGAGGCTGATTGCGGAGTGCGAGGCGGGCGGCTATCGGCAGATGATCGCGGTGATCGGCGATTCCGCCAATGCCGGATCGCTCGGCGTGCATGCAAAATGCGGCTTCCAGATGATCGGCACCCATCCCGATGTCGGCTTCAAGTTCGGCCGCTGGCTCGACATCGTGATGATGCAGCTCGCGCTCGGCGAGGGCGCCACCACGCTGCCGGAATAGTCACGTCATTCCGGGGCGCGCGTAAGCGCGAACCCGGAATCTCGCGCAGCAAAGTAGCTTCTGGATTCCGGGTTCGTCGCTGCGCGACGCCCCGGAATGACGGGATATCAAACCACCGCCAGCTTGCGGTCGATCACCAGCAGCACGCGATCGAGCTCGTGGCCGCGGCGCAGGATCAGCCCGCTCGCCGAAATCACGCTGTAGATGCCCTGCTTGCGCGCCAGCCTCGGATCTTTCTCGATGCGGTAGATCGGGACTTCCGACGCCCGGCGGAACACCGAGAACACCGCGCGATCCCGCAGAAAATCGATGGCGTAGTCGCGCCACTCACCATCGGCGACCATGCGGCCGTACAAATTCAGGATGCGATTGAGTTCGAAGCGATTGAACGTCACCCGGCCTGGCAAAGGACCCGCAGCGGCCTGCCGCGCCGCTGCGTGGCTCTCGCTTGGATCGGCTTCCTCCGACATCGAACTCATGGAGCGCCTCCTGTCATCTCACCGACATGATTGCGCCAACCGCGCGCGGCTGCAAGGGGGCCGGGCTGCGATGCCTTCATATTCGCACGCGACCGATCGTCCCGCGCCCCCGTCGGGGTCGAAATCCCGATGTGCGGTTGCACATCTGGACGTCACGGGATCGTTAGCGCAATCATAATGCCGCCCCACTTCCGCCTAGCGCCCGCCGTCGTGGATTGCGAGAACATAATCCTGCGTTGGCCCGGTCCTTTCGGTTCCGGATTCCTCAGCCCCCAGCCCCCCGGGGTCGTCAGGATCGGGCCTGTTCGCAAGTAACTATCCCCATACTGGGCCAACGTGAGTTGGTCCTTTTCTTTTTGGGGGCCGTCATTCCGGGGCGCGAGTGAAACGAGCGAGCCCGGAATCCATAGCCACGAATCGGGGTTATGGATTCCGCGCCTAAGCCAAGCGGCGCATCCACGATGTGCAATTGCACATCGGGGAATGACGTGAGACAGACGGGTTTGGGAAGTTCAGTGCAGCGGCGTGTAGGCCGC
Source organism: Bradyrhizobium sp. (assembly GCA_035602495.1). Taxonomy (GTDB): domain Bacteria; phylum Pseudomonadota; class Alphaproteobacteria; order Rhizobiales; family Xanthobacteraceae; genus Bradyrhizobium. The sequence goes on along the minus strand of DATNMT010000354.1, from coordinate 5,857 downwards.
GCCCAGCATCGGGCCGGGCTTGTCGCGGCTGCCATCCTGGACATAGACCACCGCGGCATCGATGCCCTCGTGCGAAATATTTTCCAGCGGCACGGTCCAGGTGCCGGAGCTTCCATCCCAGTCACCGAGCTTGAGCAGGTTGCGCACCACATTGTGATAGGTGATTTCGCGGCCGCTGTTTTCGCCGCGCCCAATCGCAATCGGCACCGAATTGGAGATCGAGCAGATCCAGACCTCACCGTGCATCACCGCCGGACCCTTGCGCGAGGCCGCGACCGAAACGTTGAGCTGCTCGCCTGATCTCGTCATGGTCACCGGCACCGACATCACGCCATCGGCCTTCTTGCTGGTATCGATGGCGCTCTCGATGCCGGCGCGGTCGCTGCCGATCACATGCATCGATCCGTTGACGACGACCTGCGGCGTGTAAACTTCGCGATCGCCGCGCACCTGGGAGTAGGCCTTCTGGCGGGCGCTGAAGCGGGAATCCGCCAGCGTGTCCTTCCAGCCGAGATAATCCCAGTAATCGATCGGCATGCTCAGGGCGATCACGGACGGATCCTTGGCCAGCTCGCCGAGAATCTTGTCGGCGGGCGGGCACGACGAGCACCCTTGCGACGTGAACAGTTCGATCACCGCGCGGGGGTCGGCGTGGGCCGGACGAATGATGGCGACGATCACGCACACGCCCAGCGCGCCCGACCATCGCGAAATCAAATTATAGGCCATCATCGCTGTCATACTGAACCCTGAAAACCCTTGCCCCATCAGCGTTAATCATCTTGCCGTCCCCGAACGCTGAAGGCGGCCCTTTCATAGGCCGCCTCCCCTCACCTCGCTACTCACTTCGCAGTGAGCCATCGATCACAACTTGCGTTACGCCGCCAGTTTGCGCAGCACATAATGCAGGATGCCGCCGTTTCGATAATAATCGAGCTCGTCGAGCGTATCGATCCGGCACAGCAGCGAAATGCGCTGTAGCGAACCGTCGCCGGACACGATTTCCGCCGTCAGCTTCTGCCGCGGTTTCAGGTCGCCCTGCAACCCCCGTATTGTTACGGTCTCGTCGCCCTTTACCCCGATCGATTGCCAGGACGCGCCATCCTCGAAGGTCAGCGGCAGCACGCCCATGCCGACCAGATTGGAGCGGTGGATGCGCTCAAAACTCTGGCAGATCACGGCGCGGACACCGAGCAGCCGGGTTCCCTTTGCGGCCCAGTCGCGCGACGAGCCGTTGCCGTATTCGGCGCCGGCAAAAACCACCAGCGGCACCCGCTCGGCCTGATACTTCATCGCGGCGTCGTAGATCGACATCTGCTCGCCGTCGGGCCAGTGTTTTGTCAAGCCGCCCTCGGGAATATTGCCGTCGGCGCCTTTCAGCATGAAATTCTTGATGCGGATATTGGCGAAGGTGCCGCGCATCATGATCTCATGATTGCCGCGCCGTGTGCCGTATTGATTGAAGTCGGCGGGGCGCACCTGATGCTCGGACAGATATCTTCCGGCAGGCGAGGTCAGCTTGATCGCGCCGGCCGGCGAGATGTGGTCGGTGGTGATCTTGTCGCCGAACATCGCGAGAATCCGCGCGTCGACCACATCGACGATCGGTTCCGGCTCTTTCTTCATGCCTTCGAAATAAGGTGGGTTCTGCACATAGGTCGAACTCATGTTCCAGCGATAGGTTTCGCTCTCGACCGTCTTGATCTTGCGCCAGTTGGTATCGCCCTTGAACACATCGGCGTAGCGCTTCTTGAAGATCGAAGACGTCACGAATTTCTTCATGTAGGCGTTGATCTCCTTCGCCGTCGGCCAGATGTCCTTGAGATACACCGGCTTGCCGTCCTTGCCGGTGCCGAGCGGCTCGACCGCCAGATTCGTGGTCACGGTGCCCGCCAGCGCATGGGCCACCACCAGCGGTGGCGAGGCGAGGTAATTGGCCTGCACGTCGGGACTGACGCGGCCTTCGAAATTTCTGTTACCGGAGAGCACGGCGGCGGCGATGATGCCGTTGTCGTTGATCGATTTGGAAATTTCTTCCGGCAACGGACCCGAATTGCCGATGCAGGTGGTGCAGCCGAAGCCGACCAAATTGAAGCCGACCTTGTCGAGATCGAGCTGCAGTCCGGAATTGGAAAGATACTCCGCGACCACCTGGCTGCCCGGCGCCAGCGAGGTCTTGACCCAGGGTTTTGCGGTCAAGCCCTTGGCGGCGGCGTTGCGCGCCAAGAGTCCGGCGCCGATCAGCACGCTTGGATTGGAGGTGTTGGTGCAGGACGTGATCGCCGCGATCACCACGTCGCCATGGCCGAGATCGAAGTTGCGGTTCTCGACCGCATAGCGCTTCGATGCATCCGCGGCCTTCTTGTATTCGCTGGTCATCGCGGCGGCAAAGCCGTCGGCGACCGCGGGCAGCGCAACGCGGCCCTCGGGACGCTTCGGTCCGGCCATCGAGGGAACCACGTCGCCGAGATCGAGGATGAGGGTTTCGGTGAACACCGGATCGGGCGATTTGGCGGTACGGAACAGGCCCTGCGCCTTGGCATAGGCGGTCACCAGCGCGACGCGATCGGCCTTGCGGCCGGAGGTCTTGAGATAATCGATGGTCTCGACGTCGACCGGGAAGAAGCCGCAGGTGGCGCCGTATTCGGGCGCCATGTTGCCGATGGTCGCCTTGTCCGCGACCGAGAGATGATCAAGGCCGGGCCCGAAGAACTCGACGAATTTTCCGACCACGCCCTGCTTGCGCAGCATCTGCGTCACGGTCAGCACCAGATCGGTGGCGGTGACGCCTTCCTTGAGCTGGCCCTTGAGCTTGAAGCCGACCACTTCCGGCAGCAGCATGGAGAGCGGCTGGCCCAGCATGCAGGCTTCCGCCTCGATGCCGCCGACGCCCCAGCCGAGCACGGCAAGGCCGTTGACCATGGTGGTGTGGGAGTCGGTGCCTACAAGCGAATCCGGATAGGCGAGCTCGAAAGTGCCCTTCTTCTTGCCGACCGTCATCTTCTCCTTGCGGGTCCATACGGTCTGCGCGAGGTATTCGAGGTTGACCTGATGGCAGATGCCGGTGCCGGGCGGCACCACCGAGAAATTCGAGAACGCCTTCTGGCCCCATTTCAGGAATTCGTAGCGTTCCTGGTTCTGCTTGTATTCCTCGACCACGTTCTTGGCGAAGGCCTTGTTGTCCCCGAAGAAGTTCACGATCACGGAATGGTCGATGACGAGATCGACCGGCACCAGCGGGTTGATCTTCTCGGCATCGCCGCCGAGCTTCTGCATGGCGTTGCGCATCGCGGCGAGATCGACCACCGCCGGCACGCCAGTGAAATCCTGCATCAGCACGCGCGCCGGACGGAACGCGATTTCATGTTCGAGCTTGCGCTTCTTCAGCCACTTCGCGACCGCGACGATATCCTCTTTCTTGACCGAGCGGCCGTCTTCATTGCGCAGCAGGTTTTCCAGCAGCACCTTCATGGAATAAGGCAGTTTGGAAATTCCCTTCAGACCGTTTTTTTCGGCGGCGGGCAGGCTGTAATAGACGTAGGTCTTGCCGCCGACCTTGAGGATTTTTTGGCTTTTGAAGCTGTCGAGCGAGGTCATGTGAGGAAATCCCAATTGTCAGTGATGTCAGGCAAGGGTATTAAAACACCGTCAGCGAGACTTGGCCTGATGGCTTGCAGCCGCAGAGTAGGTGCTGCATCAAGGTCCGGCTTATAGAATCATTCCAGTGGCGCCGCCACACCGACAATCGGGCCGCAGCATTGCGCTACCCCAAAATTCTGCTGCGGTACCCACAGGATTCCAAAGGGCTATGAAAGGGCAAAATGCGGCTCTCCGGACGCGGCGTCAAATGTGTGCGGGGCGGCCGGGAGGTATTTTCGGGCCTCGATTTCGAGGCTTCCTCGGGCGAGGCGCTGGCGGTCACCGGCGCCAATGGATCGGGCAAGACCTCGCTGTTGCGGATGATCGCCGGCCTGCTCTCGGCCGCAGATGGATCGATCGGCCTGGAGGGCGGCGAGGCTGAGCTGACCCTCTCCGAACAGACGCACTATCTCGGTCACCGCGACGCGCTAAAGCCCGCTTTGAGCGTGATCGAAAACCTTGCCTTCTGGCTGGATTTTCTGGGTGGCGAGGCCTCCGACACACGCGCCAGCCTGGCCGCAGCAGGGCTCGATCATGCGGTCCATTTGCCGGCGGCGTTTTTGTCAGCGGGTCAGCGGCGGCGGCTCTCGATCGCCCGGCTGCTCACGGTGCGGCGGCCGATCTGGCTTCTCGACGAGCCGACCAACGCGCTCGATACCGCAGGACACAGCCTGTTTGGCGCCCTGATGGGTGACCATCTCGCCAGCGGCGGCCTGATCGTCGCCGCTACCCACGCGCCGCTGGGAATTGCCGCGCGCGAATTGCGGCTCGGGGTTATGGCATGACCGCGCTCGCCGCACTGATTCAACGGGACATCAAAATCGCGCTGCGGGTCGGCGGCGGGGCACTGATCGGCGTGCTGTTCTTTCTTACCGTGGTGGTGCTGATGCCGTTCGCGGTTGGACCCGATCTGGCGCTGCTGGCGCGGTTGGGGCCTGCGATCCTCTGGCTCGGCGCGCTGCTGGCGAGCCTGCTCACCCTCGACCGGCTGTTCATGGCGGACCATGATGACGGCTCGCTCGACCTGATCGTGATGGGCCGCACCCCGCTGGAACTGGCCTGCGCTGCCAAGGCGCTGGCGCATTGGCTCGCCGCCGGATTGCCGCTGGTGATCGCCACCCCGGTGCTGGGCCTGCTGTTGAACCTCGATGCGACATCGACATCGGCAGTGGCGCTAACGCTGCTGGTAGGCACGCCGGCCCTCACATTTACCGGCATGATCGGGGCGGCGCTGGCGGTGACGCTGCATCGCGGCGGATTGTTGCTGGCGGTGCTGGTGCTGCCGCTGTCGATCCCGGTCCTGATCTTCGGCGTCGCTGCCTCGCAGGCGGCGATATCAGGTTTATCGTTCGGCGCGCCGTTCTCGATCCTGTGCGCGCTGTCGCTGGTCAGTTTTGTCGTCGGGCCGTTCGCCGCCGCCGCCAGCTTGCGGCACGGACTGGATTAGGCATGATCCCGAAAAGTGGATTCCGGTTTTCGGATAAGATCATGCCCAAAAATGACTTGATGCCGATCAACTCTCGCGGAGTGCCGTTATGCTGATTGCCTGCGACGACTGCTGCCATTAACAGGATGCCATGACGCTGATCGATCTCGCCAACCCCACAAAATTCCTGTCGCTGACGTCGCGGATATTGCCGTGGCTGGCGGCTGCGACCGTCATCCTGCTGCTGATCGGCCTCACCCAATCGGCGATGGCGCCCGACGACTACCAGCAGGGCGCCACCGTCAAGATCATGTTCATCCATGTGCCGAATGCCTGGCTGTCGATGTTCGTCTGGGGCGTGATGAGCCTGGCAGCACTCGGCACGCTGGTGTGGCGGCATCCGCTGGCTGACGTCGCCGCCAAGGCCGCCGCCCCGATCGGCGCGGCCTTCACGTTTCTGGCGCTGGTCACGGGCTCGCTGTGGGGACGGCCGATGTGGGGCACCTATTGGGAATGGGATGCGCGGCTGACCTCGGTCCTGATCCTGTTCCTGATGTATCTTGGTCTGATCGCGCTGTGGCGTGCGGTTGAGGATCCCTCGCGCGCCGCGCGCGCCGCGGCGGTGCTGACACTGGTCGGCGCGATCAACCTGCCGATCATCAAATTCTCGGTGGACTGGTGGAACACGCTGCATCAGCCGGCATCGGTCTTTCGAATGGGAGGACCTACGCTCGACCGCGCCTTCCTGATTCCGCTGCTGGTAATGGCGCTGGCATTCACGCTGTTGTTCCT
>DATNMT010000298.1:0-12697 GCA_035602495.1 Bradyrhizobium sp. | reverse complement strand
CGTCGGCCGCCGCGTCGGCAAGCCCGGCATCGGCCAGGACGCCATCAACAGATTGATGATCAAGGCCGCGAAATCGGGCCAGCGCGCGGTGCGCCTGAAGGGCGGCGATCCCTTTGTCTTCGGCCGCGGCGGCGAAGAGATCGAAGCGTTACGCAAGGCCGGCGTTGCCTATTCGGTCGTACCCGGAATCACCGCGGGCCTCGGCGCATCGGCGCAATTCGAGGTGCCACTGACGTTCCGCCGCGAAGCGCTGCGCATCACTTTCCTCACCGCGCACAAGGCCAGGGACGCCGAAGCCGTCGACTGGTCGGTGCTGACCGACGAGAAGATGACGGTCGTCGTCTATATGGGAATGACGGCGGCGCCCTCGGTCCGCGAAGGCCTGTTGGCGGCGGGACGCTCGCCGCAAACCCCGGTCGCCGTGCTCGCGCGGGTAACCCGGCCGGACGCGCAGGCGGTTGTCGGCCGGCTGGAAGATCTGCCGGCGCTGGTCGAGAAGATCGACAACGGTCCCGCCATCCTCATCATCGGCGACGTGGTCGCGCATTCCGCGCCCTGGCGCCAATCCGATCTCAAGCAACTCGCCTCATACTTACAGGATGCCGCCGAATGACCTCCCCGCTCGAACAGAAGAAAATCAAAATTACCGGCCCGTCGGTGGTGACCGCCAACCGCACCTGGGACGGCATCGTGATCTATCGCACCGCCCGGCAGGACTGGTCGGCAAAGCTGTCGGACGCCGCGATCGTTCGCACGTCCGACGACGCCCGCGCGCTGCTGGCCGAATCCGCCGCCGACGATGTCGGCGCGGTCGGCGCCTATATCGCGCCGGTCGAAATCAAGGAAGGCGGCAAGATCAAGCCCGGTAACCTGCGCGAACATATCCGGCTCCAGGGCGTCACCATCGATCTTCCGGTTCCGGCTTAAGGTCTGCTCCCATGTATGCATATGACGAACTCGATCGCACGCTGATCAACGAACGCGTCGAGGAGTTCCGCGACCAGGTGAAGCGGCGTCTCGCCGGCGAACTCACCGAGGACGAATTCAAGATGCTGCGGCTGCAAAACGGCGTCTATCTGCAGCTGCACGCCTATATGTTCCGGGTGGCGATCCCGTACGGCACGCTGTCGTCGAAGCAATTGCGGCAGCTTGCGCACGTGGCGCGGCGCTACGACCGCGGCTACGGCCATTTCACGACCCGGCAGAACATCCAGTTCAACTGGATCAAGTTGGCCGAGCTGCCGGACGCGCTGGCCGATCTCGCCGAGGTCGGCATCCACGCCATGCAGACCTCGGGCAACAACACGCGTAACGTCACCTCGGACCAGTGGGCCGGCGTCGCGCCCGGCGAGATCGAGGATCCCCGGATCTGGTCGGAACTGTTGCGGCAATACACGACGCTGCATCCGGAATTCTCGTTCCTGCCGCGCAAGTTCAAATTCGCCATCACCGCCTCCGCGCACGATCGCGCCGCGATCAAGATTCACGACATCGGGTTGCGGCTGCACAAGAATGCGGAAGGCGAGACCGGATTCGAGGTGCTGGTCGGCGGCGGGCTCGGCCGCACCCCCTTCATCGCCAAGACCATCAAGTCATTCGTGCACGGCCGCGACCTGTTGAGCTATGTCGAGGCGATCCTGCGCGTCTACAACCAGTACGGCCGCCGCGACAACATCTACAAGGCGCGCATCAAGATCCTGGTGCACGAGCTCGGCATCGAGAAATTCGCGCGCGAAGTCGAGGACGAATGGCAGGAGATGCGCGACAGCGACACCGCGCTGACGCTGGACGACGCCATGATCGAGGACATCCGTTCGCGCTTCAGCTACCCGGCGTACGAAAAATTGCCGCATATGCCGGAAGAACTGAAAACGGCGGCGCACGACCCGCTGTTCGAGCGCTGGCGCAAGAATTCGGTGTTTATGCACAAGATACAGGGCTATGCGATCGTGACCTTGTCGCTGAAGCCGGTGGGCGGACCGCCCGGCGATGCCACCGCTGACCAGATGGATGCGCTCGCCGATCTCGCCGACAAATATTCCTTCGGCGAAATCCGCGTCGGCCATGAGCAGAATCTCGCGCTGCCCCATGTCGCCAGGCGCGACCTGCCGGCGTTGTGGAAGGCGCTCGACAAGATCGGTCTCGCCACGCCGAACGTCAATCTGGTCTCCGACATCATCGCCTGCCCGGGGCTGGATTACTGCTCGCTGGCCAACGCGCGCTCGATCCCGATCGCGCAGGAACTGACCCGGCGCTTCGCCAATCACGACACCGCCAATCTGATCGGGCGGCTGCACATCAATATCTCAGGCTGCATCAACGCCTGCGGCCATCATCACGTCGGCCATATCGGCATTCTCGGCGTCGAGAAGAACGGCGAGGAATTCTACCAGATCACGATCGGCGGCCGGGCCGACGAGAACGCCGAACTCGGCGCCTTGATCGGACCCGCCGTGCCCTATGGCGAAGTCGCCGACGTGGTCGAGGACATTGTCGAAGCCTATCTCGCGCTGCGCGCGCGTCCCGACGAGCTTTTCGTCGACAGCGTGAAACGGCTCGGCGTCGAACCTTTCAGGGAGCGGGTCTATGCCACTCGTTAAAGGCGAAAAAATCACCGACGACACGTTCGTGCACGTCGCTGACGACGCCGAGATCCCCGCCGACGGTGCGATCCTGATTTCGTCCGCGCGATTTCTTGAGAATGCCGAAGCGCTGTCGCAGCGCGCGGGACGGACCGGCGTGATCTGGCCGAACAGCCGCGATGTCGACGATCTGGTGCCCTGGCTCGACCGGCTTGCGGTGGTGGCTCTGGTGTTTCCGACCTTCCGCGACGGCCGCGCCTACAGCCAGGCCCGCCTGCTGCGGGAACGTTTTAATTATCGCGGCGAGTTGCGCGCCACCGGCCAGGTGCTGCGCGATCAGTTCCTGTTCATGCTGCGCGCCGGATTCGATGCGTTCGAGGTGAAAAAGCCCGCCGACGCCGAGGCGTTCGCCAATACGGTCAAGCGCTACTCGGTGTTCTATCAGCCGACCGGCGACGGCCGCATGACGACGCTGCACCGGCGCATGATGCTGCGTCACTCGGAGAGCGCCAACCCATGAATGCCCATACCCATCAGGTGTTGCCGGAACAGACGGTGCCGTCGGCGCAGGAGCTTGATCTCGCGCTTCGCGGTGCTGCACCCGCGGAGATCATCGCGACGGCCCTGCAGACCATCGGCCGGGAGCGTCTCGCGTTGGTCTCGTCGTTCGGCACCGAATCGGCGGCGCTGCTCAAGGTGATGACTGAGGTCGATCCCGCGATCCCCGTGATCTTTCTCGACACGGGCTGGCTGTTCGAGGAAACGCTTGCCTATCGCGACACCCTGATCGCGACATTGGGCTTGCGCGATGTTCGTTCGATCAAGCCGTTGGAGGAAACACTGTCGCGCGAGGATCCCGACCGCGAATTGTGGTTCTCCGATCCCGATGCCTGCTGCCGGATCCGCAAGGTCGAGCCCTTGGCGCGGGCGCTAAAACCGTTCGGCGCCTGGATCAATGGCCGCAAGCGGTTTCAGGGTGGCCTTCGCGCCGCCATCTCCGTCGTCGAGCAGGATGGCGAAAGACTGAAATTCAATCCGTTCGCCAACGTCTCTCGCGAGCAGATCGAGGCGATCTACGCCGATGCCAAACTGCCGCCGCATCCGCTCGCGGCGATGGGCTATCTGTCGGTCGGATGCATGCCCTGCACCAGCCGGACCTCGCCCGACGAAGACGCCCGCGCCGGCCGCTGGCGCGGCAGGCCCAAGACCGAATGCGGTATCCACACGGCGTAGTGGGACAATGTCATTCCGGGATGGTCCCAACGGGTCGGCGCCGTTGCGCCGCCCGATGACAGGCTCCAGACCAGACCTCAGGTGTGCAATTGCACACCGGGGAATCTCGAGATTCCGGGTTCGCGCTGACGCGCGCCGCGGAATGACGGCGAAATCTAGCCCCGCGTTCACCATTCGGCCACGGTTGGTATGCAACACCCCCCGGGTAACCTGGGGGAACCTCGAATCATGCGGGCGGTGGTCGCCATTATCGGACTATTGGCGCTTGCCGGCTGCGCGGCGGAGGTTCCGGTCGAGCAGCCGTCGATGTATCTCAACATGGCCGATGCCGGCGCCAAGCTCGATCCGCAGGCCGCGGCCTCGATGATCTCGCTGTACCGGCAGAACAATGGCCTCGGCGCCGTGGTGGTCGACCCCGATCTGATGAAACTTGCGGAGCAGCAGTCGCAGGTGATGGCGAGCCGGAACAAGCTCGACCACGACGTCAAGGCACCGTTGGCGAAGCGGCTGAATGCGTCCGGCTATCCGGCGACACTGGCGGTGGAAAATGTATCCGCCGGGTATCATACTCTGGCGGAAGCATTTTCGGGCTGGCGCGACTCGCCCCCGCACCGCGCCAATATGCTGAAAACCGGTGTCACAAAATTAGGCATCGCGGCGAGTTATGCTCCAAATACCAAATACAAGGTATTCTGGACGCTCATTATGGCCTCGTCCGATCCGCGATAAACCCGGCGTGATCGCCGCCCGGCGCAGATTGACGCCATTGCGAACTGTCGCCACGGTGCTTTTCTCTTCTGATATTTGATTGAACGACATGACCGATCATTCCGATCCAGTGCCTGCGAGGGCGCAACGCGTGCTGGTCCTGCAAGGCGGCGGCGCGCTCGGCTCCTATCAGGCCGGCGCCTATCAGGCGCTGTGCCACCATGATTTCGAGCCGGAATGGATCGCCGGTATCTCGATCGGCGCCGTCAACGCCGCGATCATCGCGGGCAATGAGCGGGAAAAGCGGGTAGGCCGGCTCAAGGAATTCTGGGAAATGGTCTCCGCGCCGGTCCCATGGAATCCGGTCGTCAAGAGTGACCGCGGGCGCAGCGTCTTCAACGAGACCAGCGCCGCCTTGATAGCAACGTTCGGCGTCCCCGGCTTCTTCACCCCGCGGATCCCGCCGGCGCCGCTGTGGCCTCCGGGCAGCCCGCAATCGCAGAGCTACTACGACACCGCGCCGCTGAAGAAGACGCTGGAGCGGCTGGTGGATTTCGACCGGATCAATGATCTGAAATGCCGCCTCAGCGTCGGCGCGGTGAGCGTGACGACGGGCAATTTCAAATATTTCGACAACTTCGAATTCAGGAAACTCGGCAAGCAGATCGGGCCGGAACACATCATGGCTTCCGGCGCGCTGCCGCCGGGCTTTCCGTCGATCGAAATCGAGGGCGAGCATTTCTGGGACGGCGGCATCGCCTCCAACACCCCGCTGGATTTTGTGCTGGATGCGGAGATCGGCAACGACCTCCTGATCTTCCAGGTCGACCTGTTCAGCGCGCGCGGGCCGCTGCCGATTTCCCTGCTGGAAGCCGCCGAGCGCGAAAAGGACATCCGCTTTTCCAGCCGTACCCGGATGAATACGGACAAGAACAAGCAGATCCACAACGCCCGCATGGCGGTGCGCGACCTGATCGGAAAATTGCCCGACTATCTCAAAAACGATCCCTCGGTCGAATTGCTGCGCAAGGCTTCCAAGGAAAACACCGTCACCGTGGTGCACCTGATCTACCGCAGCAAGAACTACGAATCCTCTTCCAAGGATTACGATTTTTCGCATGTCGGCGTGATCGAGCACTGGAGCGCCGGCGAGCGCGACGTGGATCAGTCGATGCGCCACAAGGATTGGCTGGAGCGGCCGCAGTCCGGCGAAACCATGGTGAGCTACGATCTTTCGGCGGACGACGCCGAAACACCCTCGACCGCAAACAGGAGCGAATGAAATGGGTACGTTGACAGGCAAGAACGCGGTGGTGACCGGCTCGACCAGCGGCATCGGACTGGCATATGCGCGCGCCTTCGCGGGCGCCGGCGCCAATATCGTCCTCAACGGCATGGGCGCGCCGGCCGACATCGAGAAAGAGCGGTCCGGCATCGAGACCGATTTCAAGGTCAAGGCCGTGCATTCGCCCGCCGACATGACCAAGCCCGCCGAAATCGCCGAAATGGTCGCGCTCGGCGAAACCACCTTCGGCTCGGTCGACATTCTCGTCAACAATGCCGGCATCCAGTTCGTTTCGCCGATCGAGGAGTTTCCGCCCGAAAAATGGGAGGCGATCATCGCGATCAACCTGTCGTCGGCGTTCTACGGCATCCGCGCCGCCGTCCCCATCATGAAGAAGCGCGGCTGGGGCCGCATCATCAATACGGCTTCGGCGCATTCGCTGGTGGCCTCGCCGTTCAAGTCGGCCTATGTCTCGGCCAAGCACGGTATCGCCGGCCTCACCAAGACCGTGGCGCTCGAGCTTGCCACCTTCAAGATCACCTGCAATTGCATCTCGCCGGGCTATGTCTGGACCCCGCTGGTCGAGCACCAGATTCCTGACACCATGAAGGCGCGCAACATGACCAAAGAGCAGGTCATCCGCGACGTGCTCCTGCAAGCGCAGCCGACCAAGGAGTTCGTCACCTCCGAACAGGTCGCAGCGCTGGCGCTGTTCCTGTGCGGCGACGATGCTGCGCAAATCACCGGCGCCAACCTGTCGATCGACGGCGGCTGGACCGCGGAGTAGGGGTCTCGGCCTCAATGCCAAAATTCGTCATTGCCGGGCTTGACCCGGCAATCCATCAAAACAAAGAGTCTTCGGAAGATTGATGGATGCCCGGGTCAAGCCCGGGCATGACGAGTCAGGCGCGCTTCCCGAACGCCAGCACGTGCAGGCCGAGCCGCTGCCGGACGATCCAGAACAGCAGCACCGTTTCGAACACGAGCGAGATCGAGGTCGCGGCCGCGGCGCCGTGGCCGCCGAAGCGCGGCACCAGGGCGACGCACAGCGCCACGTTCATGACAAAGGCCAGCGCGTAGGCCAGCGCGCAGATATGCTGGTGACCGAGCATGTTGAGCAGCCGCTCGACCGGCCCGATCGCCGAACGCACCACCAGCCCAATCGCCGCCACGAACATGATGTCGTAGCCAACGACGAATTGCGGCCCGAACAGCCACAGCAGCGGCTTGCCCAGCGCCAGCAGCACCGCGGTCGCCGCGAGCGAGGGCCAGAACGTCCATTTGATGGCATGCGCGACATAGGCCGACAGCCGCTGGCTGTCGCCGAGCGCGTGATATTCGGCGAAGCGATGCGCGGTCGTCGCCGACATCGCGTAGTGAATGAACGACACCAGCGCCAGCGTCTTCACCACCGCGAAATAGACCCCGACTTCTTCGGATGGGCGAAATTGCTGCAGCACCAGCACGTCGGTGTAGGACAACAGCAGATAAAAGCTTTCGACCAGCAGGATCGGCAGCGAAATCGCAAGCCAGCCGCGGAAATCGTAGGCCCTGGCGCCCGCCTCGATATGGCCGCCGAGCCTGCGGTTCAGGACCAGCATCTGCCCGGTCATGGCGATCCATACCGCGGCGGCGCTGGCGAGCATCGCCAGCGTTGCGCCGAGGTGGAAGCCGAGCGCAAAGGCTCCCGCGGTAAAGCCGATGATCAGCGCCTGCCGGATGATGAATTGCGGCATCAGCCCGAGCCGCATCCAGTCGTGCGAGCGGGCGATGCCGTCCTGGGTATTGGCGACCACGAAGGCCGGCAGTGTGAGGCAGCCGATCAGCAGCGGAACGATCGCGCCGGCCTCGATCCACGGCGACAGCCATTTCACCACGCCCGCCAGCAGCAGCGAGACCGCGGCGGAGACGGCAAAGGTCATCCAGCGGCTGCCGGCAAGGAAGCCGCGCAGCAGCGCATGCTCGCCGCCGGTGCGATATTCCGGGATGATCTTTTGCGCCGAGGAGGCAATGCCGAAATCCATCATGCTGCCGAGCAGCAGCACCCAGGTCCAGACGTACACATAGATCCCGTAATCCGAGCCGCCCATCCAGCGCGCGAGCAGGATCTGGGAGAGGTAGGCAAGGCCCGCGCTGAGAACGCGGATGATGAAAATCGTGCCGGCCAGCCGCTTCGTAACCGAGGCTTCGCCGGAACCGGCCAGCATCGCGCGCAACCGCGTCATCACGCTGGCGGACGGAACTGATGGTGATTGTGCGTCCATCACGGCCAAAGGGGAATCCCGGCATGCGCCGCATGGGATGCGGCGGCGGTTCCGGCCTATCAACTATTCGTTAAGATTCGGTTGGGCGGGCGTTCCCACACGTTGTCATTCCGGGGCATGCGGAAGCATGAGCCCGGAATCTCGAGATTCCGGGTTCGCGCTGCCGCGCGCCCCGGAATGACCCTTCGGGTCAATCCAGATTGATGTTGAACTCGTAGGACCGGTCGCCGCCGACCAGCGTCAGCTTCAGCGCGGCGCCCTCGGGGCTTACGCCCGGTGGCACGCCATCGAGCTCGAAGGTGAAGCGTTTGACCCCGGGCGGGCCGTGCTCGAGCAGTTTTGGAACCGGCAGGCCCCAGTCCGGCGTCGGCCCCTCGACGAACAGGCCGACCACCCGGTCGTCCGGGCTGACCACGTCGACCAGCACGCTGGATTTGCCCTCGCGCTTGACGTCGCGGATGGTCAAGGGGTTGGGATCGCCGACATTGGCCGGCTTGGGCACGGTGTCGAGCGCCGCCAGCAGCGCGCTGTCTTCGGTACTGGCGACGTTGGTGAAGGCAAGCTCGGCATTGGCCTGCACGGGAATGCAGAGTTTCTCGCACACCGCGTAGTTGATGTCGGCGCGAAGCGTCACCGGCTTGTCGGTGTTTTTCGCCACAATCCGCAGTGGCAGCACGATGGTGTCGTGATAGCCGAGCGAGTGGCCGCCGGCGCCGTCGTCGAATTTCGTCGGCGCCGGCCACAGCACCGTGACGGCTTCGATATTGTCCGATTTGGAGAAGTCGAAGCGCGGCGGCACGCCGGAATCGCCCGGCGTCCGCCAGTAGGTCTTCCATCCCGGCTGCAACTGAAAGGCGATGCCGCCGAGCAGCACCGCGCCGCTGCGCGATCCCGCCAACAGCCGCACCGCGGAATGTCCGTCGCGTTGCCAAAGCGAGGCATCCTCGGCGCGGGCCTCGATCGAAAGCGATGACGCAAACACGGCTGCGGCAAGGCCGAGCGCGGCGCGGACGGGAACTATGGCGGTCATAAGACGTCTTTACAGCCAGGCGAGACCGCAAACCATTGAATTGCTTGTGATGTAAAACTAAAGGCGGCGTTATGCTTGATTGACAGAATCCGCACCCGATATCAGGATGTGGTTCGACACGAAAGTCCTTTGCGGATGGACCCTGAAGGCAAAAGACCAAGGATAGTTCGCCGCGAAGCCGCCGGCATGGGCGACAATTCGTCAAATCGCGGCTATCTCGACGGTCAGCTCCTGATTGCCATGCCTGTCATGGGAGACCCGCGCTTCGAGCGTTCGGTGATCTATCTCTGCGCCCATTCCAGCGAAGGCGCCATGGGCATCATCGTCAATCGCCCGGCTGGCAGCATCGACTTTCCCGAGCTCCTGGTGCAGCTCGACATCATCAAGAAGGCCGACCAGATCAAGCTTCCGGAAAACGCCGAGAGCATGAAGGTGCTCAAGGGCGGCCCGGTCGAGACCGGCCGCGGCTTCGTGCTGCATTCGAGCGATTTCTTCATCAAGGATGCGACCTTGCGGATCGACGACGGCATCTGCCTGACCGCGACCGTCGATATCCTGAAGGCGATCGCGCGCGGCGCAGGCCCCAAGCACGCCATCCTCGCGCTCGGTTATGCCGGCTGGGCGCCGGGCCAGCTGGAAGACGAAATCCAGGGCAATGGCTGGCTGCATTGCGACGCCGATCCGGACCTGATCTTCGGCGGCGACATCGAGGAAAAATATCTCCGCGCGCTCCGCAAGATCGGCATCGACCCCGGCATGCTGTCGAACGAAGCCGGACACGCGTAGCCCCGCGTGTCATGCCCCGCGAAAGCGGGGCATCCAGTAACCACCGGCGGGCGCAATTACAGACAGCTGCGTTTACTGGATCGCCCGCTTTCGCGGGCGATGACAATTTGTGGCGTCGCCTGGTTAGCGCCTACTCCGCCGCCTGCTGTTTAACCGTCGGCTCGGTGCCGGCCACGGTGGCGCGGCGCATGTCGCGCGGCTGCGACTGGTCGTAGCGGCGCACCCGGTGCATGGTCTGGCGGTTATCCCACATCACGAGGTCATGCAGCGTCCATTTGTGGACATGGACGAATTCCGGTTTGGTGGCGTGCTCGGTGAGGTCGCGCAAGAGCACCCGCGCCTCCGGCACGCTCATCCCCAAAATCGCGCCGGCATGCGACGACAGATATAGCGATTTGCGGCGATGCACCGGGTGGGAGCGCACCAGCCGCTGCAGCACCGGCTTGAACAACTGCTTCTCTTCGTCGGTGTAGTCGAGGAAGCCGAGCGAGCCGCGCGAATACATCAATGAATGTTCGCAGATCAAATCCTCGATCTCGGCCTTGGTCTCGTCGTCGAGCGCGTCATAGGCGGCGCGCATGTCGGCGAATTCGGTGTTGCCGCCCTTCGGGTTCACCACCCGCGCCGACAGCAGCGAAAACTTCGCCGGAATCGGGCGGAACGAGGAGTCGGAATGCCACAGGCAGTTACCGAGATTGAACAGATGGGCGCGACTGTCCCGCGCCAGCGGCCTGCCGTCCTTTCCGAGATTGGAGACATCGTTGAGGCCGGTGGCGGCAAGCCGCGAATCCTGCGGCTTGACGATATTGCCGCCGCGCGGATTTTCGCGCTCGCCGAAATTCAGCGCGAACGCCATCTGCTGCTCGTCTGATATGTCCTGGTTGCGGAACAGCAACACGGCGTATTTGTCCATGCCGGCTTCGACGTCCCGTGCTTCCTGCGGCGTCAGCGGTTTGCGCAAATCGACGCCGGACACCTCGCCGAAGAAATGCGGGTGAAGCTGGCGGATCGTGACCGTCATGGCGTTTCTCCTGATCCGGCGCGGTTTTCCCGCACGGTTTGGGAAAAAACTACTCCGGGATCGTGCGATGTCAACGTTTCACAAAGCATAGCTCGTGTCCCGGACGCGGTGCAGCGTTCTTCACGCTGCGCCGCAGAGCCGGGAACTACGTGGAGGAGAATGGACCCGGATCAGCAGCGCACCGCCATAGCGCGTTGAAGACGCGCGTGAACGCGCTGGTGGCGCTGCGCAGCATCCGGGGAACGTTCACGCATTCCTGGCCATCAGCCCGCCGTCGACCGGGATCACCGCGCCGGTCAGGAACGAGGCGGCGGGCAGGCAGAGGCTCAGCGTCATGTGCGCGACTTCTTCGGGGTCGCCATATCGATTGAGCGCGGTCCGGCGCCGGGCGTAGATCGCCTTGTGCTCGTCGCTGATCCGCGCCGTCATGGCGGTCGCGATCGGGCCCGGGCAGATGCAGTTGACGGTGATGCCGTCGCGGCCGAGTTCGACGGCGAGGGAGCGCGTCAATCCGACCACGCCGGCCTTCGCCGCCGAATACGGGCTGTGCAAGGCGGTGGCGCCGAGCGCCTCGGTGGAGGCGATATTGACGATCCGCGGCGATTTCGATTTGCGCAAATGCGGCAGCGCGGCGCGGATCACGCGCGGATGCGCGGTCAGCATCACCGCCAGTCCCTTTGCCCAGGCTTCCTCATAGCCGTCGTCGTCGATCGCCACCCGCACCGAAATGCCGGCATTGTTGATGACGATGTCGAGCCCGTTGTAATGCCTGGCGACGTCGTTGACGACGGCGTGGATTTCGTCAGGACTGGCGACATCGAGCTTCCAGGCTTTTGCAATGCCGCCCGAGGCCGCGATCTCGGCGGCGACAGCCGCGGCGCCCTCCGCCGTGAAGTCAGTCACCGCGACATTGGCGCCCTCGGCGGCGAACACGCGCGCGGTGGCGCGGCCCATGCCGCTGGCCGCGCCGGTGACGAGAACGGTCAATCCTTTGACCGAGCGGCTGAGCGTTTTGAAATCGGACATGCATTTCTTCTCTGGGATGTCAGCTGCTATGCTTTCGGCACAAACGATAGGCGAGGGGGGACGATGAACGAACTGGATTTCAGCGGCAAGCAGGTTCTGGTGGTCGGCGGCTCCAGCGGTATCGGCAACGGCATCGCACAAGCGTTTCGCGTCCACGGCGCGCGCGTGCTGGTCTGCGGCACGCGCCCTTCCGTTGCCGATTATTCGCCGGGCGAAGGTTCGCATCTCGACGGTCTCGATTACGCGCGGCTCGACGTCAGCGACGCCAAGGCGATCGAGAATTTCAAGCCGGCGTTCGACCGGCTCGATGTGCTGGTGCTGGCGCAGGGCGCGGTGATCTACCGGCGCGGCGAATTCGAAATGACGGGATTTCGCAAGGTGCTCGAAGTCAACCTGATGAGCCTGATGGCCTGCGCCGGAAAATTCCATGACATGCTGGGCGCAGCCAAGGGCTCGCTGATCATCGTCAGTTCGACCGCCGCCTATCATTCGACCAAAGGCAATCCGGCCTACAACGCCTCGAAGACCGGCGCGATGGGGCTGACCCGCACGCTCGGACAGGCGTGGGCCGAAGACGGCATTCGCGTCAACGGCATCGCGCCGGGCCTGGTCGACACCAAAATGACAAAGGTGACGACGGCGAATCCCAAGCGGCTGGAAGGCGCGATCGAGCGGATACCGCTGAAACGGCTGGGAACGCCGGCCGATATGGCGGGCGCCGCGCTGTTTCTGGCTTCGCCGCTGGCGTCCTACATTGTCGGT